>CAVFAM010000232.1:0-7659 GCA_963620375.1 Bacteroidaceae bacterium | reverse complement strand
TATGATCATTCTCCATATACAGGAACTCTGTTCTGAAGAGACCGATAAAATCATATGCTTCCTCTACTGCTTCATACTGATCTGAGCCAACATTAATCCCAATATCAATTTTGCCCCCATCTCTGCTTACGCCCTTTCGCAGCAGAAAGGTCTGTTCCTCCAGCATCTGATTTCTCCAAGCCCCCTGCTTTTGTCTATATTCTTCCTTTTCCTTATCTGAAAAAGTAATCAATACCTGACCTGTGAACCCGTCCAGTATCAGGTCTTGCCCATCCTTTATCTGCGCCATTGCACCATCCGCACCAAGCACCGCTGGAAGCGAAAAGCTTCTTGCCAGAATTGCACAGTGGGAGTTGGAACCGCCAGCCTCAGTAATCAGCCCCTTGACGTGCTCCCTATCCAGATTTGCAGTATCACTTGGCAATAAATCATGTGCTGCTACGATCACATCACGGTCAAAACAATCCAGTTTCTTTTCCTCTTTTCCTAATAAGAGACGAAGCACTCTTCTTTTTACATCTAAAAGATCTGCTGCTCTGCCTGCAATCAACGGGTCATCAACCTGTTTTAAAAGCTCGGCATATTGATTGAATATCATATCGACTGCGCCTTCTGCTGTAAGACAATCATCTTTTATAGCACTCTCCGTCTCCTCAATCATCTCTTCATCATCGAGAAGCTCTTTATGGGCTGCAAAGATTTTTGCCTGTTCTGGGTGCTCTTTCTCCAATATGTCATAGAGTCTTTCCAATTCATCCTTTGCCCGATTCATTGCGTCATAAAAACGTTTACACTCTGCCTCTGTTTCTTCCTTTGCACATGTATTTTTTATAATGGTCAAATCCAGCGGTTCATAAATATATGCTTCTGCTATAGCAATTCCTCTGGATACAGCATTTCCCTGTAATAGTCTGTGTTCTTCTCCCATACGAAACGTCTCCTTACTCACCAAAACCAGACGCAATCAGCTCTGAAAGTGCCTCTACCGCCTCTGCTGCATCCGCACCTTCCGCTGCCAGTTCAGCCTTTGTGCCCTGTCCTATTCCCTCAGCTAAAAGGCGTACCATTGATTTTGCATTGACTGGCTCTCCTCCCTCTTTACAGATGGTGATTTTTGATTCAAACTTCTTAGCAAGCATGACAAAATCAGATGCCGGTCTTGCATGAAGCCCTGTCTTATTGATAAATTCTACTTGTTTTGTAACCATTCTATCCACCTTCTTACCTTTATAATGTCTCACCATTGCTGGCAATACACTTTTTATACCAATAAAAGGAATCCTTCCTTATACGTTTTCCGCTGCCTTTTCCTTCATTATCCAAATCCACATAGATAAATCCATAGCGCTTCTTCATTTCTCCTGTGCTGGCACTGATAAGGTCTATACAGCCCCATGGTGTATATGCAATTAAATCTACACCATCTTTTATGGCTTCCTTCATCTGCTCTATATGCTCTCTTAAATAGGCAATACGATAATCGTCATGTATACATCCATTTTCCACTTCATCAACTGCTCCCAGACCATTTTCTACGAGCATAACCGGTATCTGATATCTGTCATAAATCGCATTGAGCAGGTAACGCAGCCCCTTAGGGTCGATAATCCATCCCCACTCACTTGCCTGCAAATATGGATTTTGCACGCCAAGCATCATATTTCCGGCAGCCTTTTGCACCTTCTCGTCCCTTGTGACACAACGTGATGTATAGTAGCTAAAACTAAAAAAATCCACACAGCCCTTCTTTAAAACATCCTCATCCCCGGCCTCCATATTTATAGAAATATCATTTTCCTCAAAAAAACGCTTCATATAATATGGATATTCCCCACGGATGCAGACGTCTCCACAAAACCAGTTGCTCTTTTTCATCTGCCATTGTGCTTCCAGCATATCATCTGGAGAGCATGTATAAGGATACACTCCTGCCGCTGACAGCATACAGCCCACCTTGTTTTTAGGATTAATCCTGTGTGCTAAATCAACAGCTCCTGCGCTTGCGAGAAATTGATGATGCAAGGCTTTAAAACGGGTCTGCATCTCTTCCCTGCTTTCGGGTTTCTTCATCCTGCTCATACCAAAGAGGTCATCTCCGTCCTCTGGTAAAATCCCCGCACCAAGAAGTGTTCCAAAGCGGCTGACTAAGGTATTCATTTCATTAAATGTCAGCCACAAATCCACTTCATCCTTGTATTCCTCAAAAACTGTCTGGCAGTAATTCAGAAAAAAACCAATCATTTTTCTATTTTGCCAGCCACCATAGGCTTCACATAAGTGATATGGCATCTCATAGTGTGAAAGTGTCACAAGCGGTCGTATATTCCATTTTTTACATTCAGCAAACACCTTATGGTAAAAGTCCAGTCCCTTTTGATTTGCCTTATCTTCATCACCCATAGGAAAAATCCTTGACCATGCAATTGACAGGCGAAGTACTTTAAATCCCATCTCTCCAAACAGGGCGATATCTTCTTTGTAATGATGGTAAAAATCAATAGCATGATGGCTTGGATAATGCTCACCAGGCCTCAGTTCTCTGGTAAATCTCCGCGGAGACGTTTTAGTCCCCGCAGTAATGTGATCAGAGATTGACTCCCCTTTATTATCCTCGTTCCATGCTCCTTCTACCTGGTTTGCAGCAATTGCTCCTCCCCATAAAAAGCCTGTATCCATTAAGCCACCTCTTTTGCTTCCTGCTCCCTGGCAATCAAATCACGCTCATATACTTTAAAGAATGGACGATATACAACCCATGCCACTATGAAAGCAATCACAGGAATCAATACATTTGTCCATGATAATGTACACAGATATGGTGATACACCAACCGGCAGTGTAGCTGTAATCATAGTAAATGCAGGTTTAAAGAAACCAATCATATAGCCAAAATAGCAGATAATCATAGTAATCAATGGATTGATAACAAACGGAATAGCAAGTACAGGGTTATACATAATTGGATAACCAAATGTAGCTGGCTCATTGATATTGAATACTCCAGGCACAACCGCTGCCTTGCTCACTGCCTTAATCTGCTCTGACTTTGAGAAAAGTCCCATAACACAAAGTGCTAGTGTATTTCCTGTACCACCACAGCAGTTCATAATACCAAATAATGCTACCGGTACGAACACAAGAGCTTCACCCTTAGATACATGCTCTGCATTGTTTGCTATGTACTCCATAAGTGGTGCCATGATTGCAATATAGACAACCATTGTTCCATGAATACCAAATGTCCAAAGTACATTTGCTACTAATACTACAATGATAATACCTGGTACACTTGTAAGTGCCCCAAGCGGTGCTGATAAAAGATAAGAGATTGCATATGGAAGAGATATTGTCATAACGTTCAGACAAACACTTCCAATTGTATGCCATATTGCAATATTGATAACAAGCGGAATCAATGATGCAAAAGTATCCTGCAGGAATTTTGGTACAGCATCCGGCATCTTAATCATGAGATGATGTTTCTCACAAAAATGAGCCATTTTAACTGTGCAGAGTGAAATAATAATTGCGGTAAACATACCGACTGCACCCAGACAGGAATTGTCTATCCCGGTAAAAGTGCTTCCATCTGCAAGGTCGACTGTCTTAATCGGTCCTGCAACAATCAGAAAAATCAACATTGCATTCAAGGCATTAGTCAGTGCCTGCATCTTAAGTGATTTCGCATAAGAATATGCAATAGTAAATGCCATGTATACAGAAATCAATCCCATAGACAAATCATATGGTACCAATAATGTCTTATAAATTGCATCATCCGTTGTCCACGCTCCAAAAAATGTCGGTATAATTGCAATCAACTGGAATATTGCACCAATAAGGATTATACCCATTGCCATCATCATACCTGCTGATACTGAGGCAATTGCCTTGTTTCCCGCACATTTTTCGCCTATGGTTTTGACTTTTTGCATGAATTTACTTTCATATAAATTACTCATATCCTTCTCCTTTTCATTTTCTAAAACCCTTGCCCAATACTACTGTGGATATATCTCATCCACCTGCTTCATTATGTTTTCTACATTACCGATGGCATAATCATATGCCGCAATCACTGCTATTGGCATCTGCGTCACCTGTGCAATTTCAGCCTTTTTGTAGGATACCTGTGGTCCTAACAGGATTACATCGTAATTTTTGTAAGAATCCTCATATGCAGACATTCCAACTGCATCAATTTTCAGGTCGATGCCATTTTCCTGTGCATACTTTTCCATTTTCTTCATCAAAATTCCTGTTGACATGCCCCCAGCGCATATCAGTAATACTTTTCTTTCCATATGCCCCTCCTTATTTTTCCTTATATAATAGAATCATTTCCTTGATGAGATCTCCGGCAAGTGCGCTTCCCATCAAATGATCCTGTGCATGGCAAAGCAGAATACTAACACTTTCCACCTCACCCTTTGCATCCATCTGTAAGAGCTTTCTGTGTGCCTCATGGGCTGTCTGTAAGCTCTTTTCTGCACTTTCCATTAATTGATCTGCCTGTGCAAAATCCTTCTTTTTGGCAGCCTGCAAAGCTTCAAATGCTGCTGACCTTGCAGCTCCGGAATTTGCAATAATCAACATGGAAATTTCCTCCAATGCTTCCTGTAATTCTTCGCTCATAGTAACCTCCTTTTTATATCTGGTATATTATCATCAGCATGTTGGCAGCCTCATCATCACTAAAGATGATGTGAAATGCTTTTTCCATAGGTCTTAACATCCTGAGTAGTTCCTGAAATTCTTTTTTATACTGGTGCAGAATTGCCTTTCGCTTTGGGTTTTCCGGAGAGCTTTCTCCAGATGCCAGGCGTTCAATACAGCAGGCTGTATGGATTAGCAAGCCCATCTGTGCATCCTGCGTCATATGCTTTAGTTTCTGATCTACCCCCTGTAAAAATTCTTCAACGTAAGTCTGGACCTTTTCTACGTCTACATGGGTAAACTGCCCCGCCAGATAAGCAAAGACTTCCTGATAATTAATCGTATAGTCTCTGGACACTGTTCTGCGCAACAGCTCTGGTAATCGTTCCTTTGGCGTCATAAACACTTCTGTAATAGAACAAAATGGTATAGAGTATATTTTCGGGTCAAAGGTACCCACAACACAAAGTATGGTTCCCTGACGCATCAAATCCCTAAAAGTCTCTTGCAAAGCCCTAGAGTCACTCATGGATAATGGTATAATCTGTACATCATCCATATGACCATACTGCTCTATGTATGTCTTTAATTCTTCTGCTCCACCCTTTCCTGTTGTGCATAAGGTAATAAGATACTTTTTCTGGCTGGTAGCAAAATCTCCTACGCTTTTCATTGTGTCCCTATACACAGCATCCAGATTAGGTGAAATCATAGCTTTCCTTGCCAGTTCAACTCCCATTGTCGTGACTGGTGCCGGGAAAAGCCTAATCATAATACCCGTTTCATCTGAAATGTCTCCCGCAATTTTTGAAATCAAATCACTATCATATACAATGAAAACCCCCTGCTTCTGCTCAATTTCCAAAATACATTTTTTCAGTGAATCATAAATCTGTGCTTCGCTTTGGCGATGTGATACCTCAAAAGAAAAAATATTGTTCATTCCCGTAATCTCTGTGATTGTTCTCACAATAGATGCTGCTATGTCCTTTCCGTAAAAAGCATATAGAATAACTATCTGTCCCTTATCCATCTGCTTTGGCGGTTCATAGCACAAAAACATTGTAATCAGGATAATCTCATCCACCGAAAGCTGCCTGCCATAGGCTTCTTGTATTTCTTCCGCAAAAGCAAGACTCAGCATATATTCCTGTTTATATTTTGTTACGACTTCTGATATTTCCAGACGATCCATAGCCTCTGTAGTCTTTATTCCATTCACTACATTTTTCATATGAAGGCATAGTCCGAAAAATACAGAGTCTTCTATTTTCCGGTTTATTCCATTTTCCACTTTTGCAAGGAAGCGTTCAGTTCTAATTCTTTACGGCTGCGGACTTCATGAATCAGTTTTTGCTGATATTTGCCAAAGGCTCTTTCAACCTCAGTACTCAACAGCATCTTGATATCATCATCTTCAATGCCTTCCGCTTCTAACAGTTTTGCTTTCTGGCGCAGCTCCTTATAAATATTCTTTGTCTCTGTCTCACTGACACGCATCTGGCTGCCATCAAAAGTAAAAATACTGTTTTCCGGTATAAGGCTTTCAATTTCTCCCCTCACCTGTCCGAAACGGGACATTCCCTGCCTAATCTTTGAATCAAAATCGCTGACATATAATGTAATCTTATTATCATTCGCCAGCTCCCGCACATAGGCATTGGCACAGCCAATCTTAATGTCTCGTTTTAGCTGTTGAAAATTCTCAGGGCATTCGTATAAGAGCAGACATCTCATCAACTCTTCCTTGACAACCAGCTCCCTGCCTACCCTTGAGGCTTCTGTTGAAAAGAGTGTCTGAATCATTTCCATACGCTCTTCAATAGGCCGCTCAGTGATGCGTGGCATAGTTATAATTATCGGAAATTCGCTCTGAAATTCTTCCTGGGCTGGCTGGGCATCCGGTGTACAGCTGGCAATCAGAAGTCCCTTCCTGCCTGGCTTTGTACTGCATTCTGCAATTTCTCTGAGTAATCCACCATCCAGATACTGCACATTATCCATGTACAAAATTCCGCTCTCTGCATCCTTCAGCATGCCACTCTGGCGTTCTCCCAGCAGCTTTTCTCTAGCCTCTTTGGCACTTCCCTGATAATCTCTACAATTCATTTGCAAAAAAGAAGTTCCATCTGAAAATATCTGTCTGCTCAGACAATATTCATATATTATATGTGCAAACTCTTTCTTTCCTGTTCCTTTTTCTCCTACAATGAGGATGTTAAGACTTTTACCCGGATATAATACTGCTGCTTTTGCCAGCTGAATTGCATGCTGCAGGCTCCCATTCCATCCTGTCATCCTGCAAAAACACTCTTCCTCATCTTTCGCATCCGTACATATTATTGAATATAAAACCGGCCTGCCATTGGATTTTTGTACTCTGCCTTCTTCCACCAGTGTATTCAGCAAGCTGCTGACATTTGTTCGTTGCAGCGACATTGCCTGCGCTATATAAGCAGTTGTAACACCTCCCCCATTTTCTGTTGTCTGATGCATTTGAATAAAGTCATATATCTTTTCTTTGTTTGATTTCATAAGCCCTTCTCCTATATCTGCTTTTTCTGTATACCCAAGAAAAACTATACACTTTATACAATAGAAAATCTACCACTGCCCATTTTTATTGTCAAAACGCTCAGTGTATAGGATTTTTCTAACAACTTATATACATATCCTCTTTTATTTTGAATAATCCTCTATACTTTTTGAACATTTTGCCTATTCCATATGCCTAGTGTATAACTAAAACTCGTTCTGATAGGATAGTGTATACCTTTTTGCACAAAATCCTCATTTACAATTCCTATGTAGAAAATTTAGCGCAGACAGTTCTCATATATGTATGACCACCAACCGAACCCGCCACCGGCAGCTTCTCTGGATACATGACAACAAAAAAGCATGAATTTCGATATATTTCAATCAAAATTCATGCTCTACATAATTTCGGTTCTAAAATAAATGTTGGGGTAATGAATTATATTTGATATTCACTACTCCAAC
>CAVFAM010000231.1:0-7462 GCA_963620375.1 Bacteroidaceae bacterium | reverse complement strand
CCAATGCAGACAGCTTCCTGCCAACCATAAGGTCGAGGTGCATAACCCTTGATTTAAAGGCTGTAAAGGATGAACTGATACACAAATATCTCATGGAGAAGCTGCATATACCAGACTATCAGGCAGATGTGTGTACAGCCTTTGCCCAGGGCGTAGTTGGAAAAGCCATACAGCTTGCAAGCTCCGAGGACTTCAACGAGATGAAGAAGTCTGCCCTCCAGCTCCTGAAGAGATTGGATGATATAGACCTGTACGAGCTTACCGCAGCGGTAAAGCAGATAACAGAGTACAAGCTCAAGGTGCAGGACTATTTTGACCTGATGATGATATGGTACAGGGATGTCCTGTACATGAAAGCGACAAATGATGTTAATGGACTGATTTTTAATGATGAGGTCTATGATATAAAAAGACAGGCAGCAAAGCATTCCTACAATGGAATAAACAATATATTGGAGGCTCTGGAAAAGGCAAAGGTCAGACTAAATGCCAATGTAAATTTTGAGCTTGTGATAGAGCTGCTGCTTATGACAATAAAGGAGAACTAGAATGACAAAAATAGTAGGAATAAGATTCCGAAGCGCAGGAAAAATATATTATTTTGACCCATTAGACTTTGAGCTGGAGACAGCAATGCATGTAATTGTTGAGACAGCAAGAGGAGTAGAGATGGGAACAGTCCTCATTCCGCCAAAGGAAGTGGAGGATGATAAGGTGATTCAGCCTTTAAAGCCGGTAATCAGAGTGGCTACAGATGAGGATGAGAAGAATGTCGAGCGCAATAAGGACAGGGAAAAGGAAGCCTTCAAAATCTGCAAGGAGAAGATTATCAAGCACGGACTTGAGATGAAGCTTGTGGATGCAGAGTATACCTTTGATAATAACAAGCTCTTATTCTATTTTACAGCGGATGGACGAATCGATTTCAGAGAGCTGGTAAAGGATCTGGCAGCAGTGTTCAGAACCAGAATCGAGCTGCGCCAGATAGGTGTGAGAGACGAGACCAAGATGATGGGCGGACTGGGCATATGCGGCAGGGAGCTGTGCTGTAAGTCATACTTATCTGACTTTGTGCCGGTTTCAATCAAGATGGCAAAGGAGCAGAACCTGTCACTCAACCCTACCAAGATATCAGGAGTATGTGGAAGACTCATGTGCTGCTTGAAGAATGAGCAGGAGACCTATGAGTACTTAAACAGCAGAATGCCAAATGTAGGCGATATAGTGGTCAGCAAGGATGGCATAAAGGGCGAGGTAAAGAGCTTAAATGTCCTGAGACAGTATGTCAAGGTGCTTGTCGAGAACGGTGATGAGAAGGAAATGAGAGAGTTTTCTGTAGATGACATCAAGTTCACACCGGGACGCAGGAAGGATGTAAAGGTTACAGCTGAGGAGCTTAAAGAGCTTGAGGGCTTAGAGGACAACGATGAGGTGGCAGAGGAGAAGCCAAAGCCAAGAAACCGAAACAATAACAGCCAAAACAGAAACCGCCAGAGAAATAATGGTGATGACGCATCCCGCAATAACAACAGACGCCAGGACAATAACCAGCGGTTTGAGAGAAAATCATCAGACCAGGAAAGACCAGCTGGGGATAACCAGCAGTCTGAGTATAAGTCACAGTACGCAGATAAAGCTGGTGACAGCAGGTCGGGCGACAACAGGCAGAACGACAACAGACAAAACGACAACAGACAAAACGACAACAGGAACCACTACAATAAAAACAGACGCAACCGATATAAGGGAAAACGCAATGACAACGGAAACAGAAATACAAACAGGCAGCAGTCTGATACACAGTAACGAGCGTCTGGACGATTTACAATGTAATGGTTATTTCATAATCCAGGATCCAAAGCGCTTCTGCTTCGGCATAGATGCAGTGCTTCTGTCTGATTTTGCCAGGGCAAAAAAGGGCGAGAGGGTGCTGGATATGGGCACAGGAACGGGAATTATACCTATTCTGATGGCTGCAAAGACAAATGCAGCCCACCTGACCGGGCTTGAAATCCAGCCAGACAGCGCAGATATTGCTATGAGAAGTGTAAGCTACAACCATCTCGAGGACAGGATAGACATAGTAGAGGGAGACATAAAGACCGCATCAGAGAGATTTGGAAATGGCTCCTTTGAGGTAGTCACAACTAATCCGCCTTATATGATAGAGCGGCACGGGATAAAGAACCCAGATGATGCCATGACGATTGCCCGCCATGAGGTATGCTGTAATCTGGATGATATAATCAGGGAAAGCTCAAGGCTCTTAAAGCAGAACGGCAGGTTCTATATGGTTCACAGACCCTTCAGGCTGGCAGAGATATTCACTAAGATGGTGGAGTATAAAATCGAGCCAAAACGGATGAGGCTGGTTCACCCCTATGTGGATAAGGAGCCAAATATGGTTCTAATCGAGGGCTATAAGGGCGGTAAGAGCAGACTGACTGTGGAGAAGCCATTGATTGTATACAAGGACGTAAATGTGTACACAGATGAAATCTATAAAATATATGGATATTAGGAGAACATAATGACAGGAACCTTATATTTATGTGCGACTCCGATTGGAAATCTGGAGGATATAACATACAGAGTCTTAAGAACTCTCAAAGAGGCAGATTTGATAGCGGCAGAGGATACGAGAAATTCGATAAAGCTCTTGAACCATTTTGACATAAAGACACCCATGACCAGCTATCATGAGTTTAACAAGATAGAGAAAGCCTATCAGCTTGTGGCAAAGCTCAAGGAGGGCAAAAATATTGCTCTTATAACAGATGCTGGAACTCCGGGCATTTCAGACCCGGGAGAGGATATTGTCAGAATATGCTACGAGGAGGGCGTTCCTGTCACATCCCTTCCGGGACCAGCAGCATGTATCACAGCACTTACCATGTCAGGCAGGCCAACCAGAAGATTTGCCTTTGAAGCCTTTTTGCCGAGGGATAAAAAGGAAAGGGCAGAGATAATAGAAGAACTGAAGGATGAGACCAGAACCATCATAATATATGAAGCACCCCACCGTCTGATTAGAACAGTCACAGAGCTGATGAATGGCATTGGTGACAGAGAGCTTACAGTGTGCAGGGAGCTGACCAAGAAGCATGAGGAGAAAATGCAGACCACATTTTCTGAGCTTTTGGAGTACTCAAAGGAGCATGAGCCGAGAGGCGAGTATGTGCTGGTTATCTGTGGCAAGAGCAGAAGCGAGGTCATAGAGGAAAAGCAGCAGAGCTGGGAGAGTATGCCTCTTGAAGAGCATATGGCCTACTATGAAAATCAGGGAGTAGACCATAAGGAAGCCATGAAGCTGGTGGCAAAGGACAGAGGTGTCAGCAAGAGAGACATCTATAAGCAGCTGTTAGAGTAAAATTTATCAAAATATTTTTCTATAATATCAAATGGTGCAGGCCCTATATCAAGCAGGGTCTTATGAAAAGAGCTGAGAGAGAAGTCATCGTATTGGACTTCCTTCTGGCTCTTTATATTTTCTATTTCCATATAGCCGACATAGTATTTTAAATAGTTGGCAGGGTCAGATATTACCAGCTCCATAATCGAAAGCAGGGTATCAGGGTCACTTATGCCATAGTCTGACCAGAAATCCTCCACAGCGGCATAGTCCCAGCCGTAGTAATTTACGCCAATATCCGTAGCAGCGTAGAGGCTCAGGGAGGCAGCAGCTTCATTTTGCAGGAATGCAATAGTATCATCATCTATTCCAGCATACTGTCCGGCATACTTATAGGATAAAAATTCAACATATGTAGCCCAGCCTTCGGTATAGCCGTCAAAGCCCAGCTGGCAGCGGTAAGGCTCAAGCCCGTACCCGTAGGACATGACATTCTGGTACAGGTGTCCCGGAAAGCCCTCGTGGGCAAGGGTTGCAAAAAACTGTATATCTGGGTAAGTGCTGGCACTGTTGACATAAATCCTGTTGCTGCTGTGGTCATCCCAGGGCGGAGTGATATAAAAGGCAGGAGCCAGCCCCTCAGACAGGGAACTATCCACAGCAGAGACCTTATAGGAAAAGTTATCCACAGTCGGAAAATCATCCTCTATGGCTGTCTGTAGATAATCCAGAACTTCGCTGGGATTAGACTTTATATCACTGCCAAAGTCAGACACATTTGATAGAGAATCCTTTATATTATTTTTAGCTAAATATTCTGAGATAATATCAAAATTTTTCTTTCTGGAATCTGCAATTTCAGAGAATAAATCATCAACGGATTTGTCAGAGCCTGTGTATTTCTGTGTCAGAAGCTCATAATAATCACAGCCCTCAGGAGCATAGTACAGCCCTAAGCTGTTGCGCCCGCATCCCAGGAGGGAGGTAAGGTCTGAGGCAAGTTTGGTATAGGCAGGCATGACCAGGTTTGACACAATAGTATTATTTTTCTCTATGTAGTCTGTTTTTTCGGAAGAGGACAGGCTGTCGAGACCGTCTATGCGGCTGGCAAAGCTGTCAGTTAAGAGGGTGGAGCTTTCAAAATCCTCGCACTGGTTGATTACCTCCACACAGAGATTGTCGGACATAAAGAGTCCGGCATCAGCCTTTGCAGTCTCAAAGCTTATTATTCCGTCAAAATATCCGGGGAGGTCGCTTAATATATTAAAATACATATCAATGTCCTCCCTGCTGTTAAAATCATACTCCGAGAGGAGAATTGGCAGCTGGCAGTGGGCACCGCTTGAGATAGACAGAGGTTCAGAGTATAATTCGTATTGTGACAGGGCATCTTCCAGAGTGAGATATTCAAGCAGGATGTCGTATTCCAGCTTTTGATCTTCTGACAGGAGGATGCGGGGGTATTTTTTCAGCTTATCCAGGGCTGTATCAGCAGCTTTTTCGGTATTGTCGTTGTTCCAGGCAGGAAGATATGTCTCTGCCGTATAGAGGCTGTCGGTGTCTATGCCATAGGTAGCAGGATTTTTCAGGGAGTAGTGCAGAGACAGCGCATCTGAAGTAACCTCAGATATAAACTGTTCTTCGAGAAAGTCTTCAAAGCTTTCATTTACAAAGTATGAGCTTCCCAGAATGGCAAAAACAGTTATAATAGGAAGCAGAAGACATAAAGCAGTCTTTTTAAAAATGTTTTTTTTCATAGAACCTTTAGAATATGTTTTTATATAAAATATGAGAGGATGGGGAAGAAAATGAGTGACAATATAGCAACATTTTTGAAATGGGTAGAGGAATCGGATAATATAGTATTTTTTGGCGGGGCAGGCGTGTCTACAGAGAGTGGAATCCCTGATTTCAGAAGCGTTGACGGGCTCTACAATCAGAAGTATGATTATCCACCGGAGACGATTTTAAGCCATAGCTTTTACAGAAAGAAGCCGGAGGAATTTTACCGTTTTTACAGGGATAAGATGCTATGTCTTGACGCAGAGCCAAACATAACACATATAAAGCTGGCAGAGCTTGAAAAAGCAGGCAAGGTCAAGGCGGTTGTCACACAGAATATAGATGGACTTCACCAGAAGGCAGGCAGCAAAAATGTCATGGAGCTGCATGGCAGCGTGCTCAGAAATTACTGCGAGAGGTGTTATGAGTTTATGAGCGCCGAGGAGATACTGCACTCAACAGGCGTGCCTGTATGCCCAAAATGTGGCGGCCCGGTAAAACCGGATGTGGTTTTGTATGAGGAAGGCTTAAACCAGAAAACCATTGAGGATGCTGTCTATTATATAAGTCATGCGGATATGCTGATAATAGGTGGTACATCGCTGGCAGTTTATCCGGCGGCAGGGCTTATAGATTATTATAGGGGAAATAAGCTGGTGCTCATCAACAAGTCGGCTACGCCGCAGGACTCTAAGGCGGATTTGCTGATACAGGATGGGCTGGGGAAGGTTTTTTCGCAGATTCAGATTTAAAAACTTTAGAAAGCAGGAATTAATGTATGGATAAATATGCAGTTGGCGATATTGTTAAATTGAAAAAACCTCACCCATGTGGGAGTGCAGAGTGGGAAATCCTGAGAGTTGGTGCAGATTTCAGGCTAAAGTGCATGGGATGTGGACATATGGTGATGGTGCCGAGAAAGCTTGTGGAAAAGAATGACAGAGGCTTGAAGAAAAAAGCTGAATAAATTGCAAAGAAAGGCTTGCAAAGTTGCCAGATACATGGTATCATCTATCTTCGTGATATATTAAATTCCTTGTTCATGGCTTGTCCATGGACCAGAGACCAAAAGGAGGTAAATTCGCATGAACAAATATGAATTAGCACTCGTTGTTAGTGCAAAGATCGAAGATGATGCGAGAACAGCTACAGTAGAGAAGGCAAAAGAGTACATCGTACGTGCCGGTGGTACTGTAACAGAAGTTGAGGAGCAGGGTAAGAAGAAATTAGCTTACGAGATTCAGCACATGACAGAAGGCTTCTACTACTTCATCCAGTTCGAGGCTGAGGGAACAGCTCCAGCATTACTTGAGCAGGACGTTCGTATTATGGACAATGTTCTTCGTTTCTTATGCGTTAGAAAAGACGAGGCATAGAATAAGAAATAGGAGATCGTATTATGAATAAAGTAATACTTATGGGACGCTTAACAAGAGACGCAGAAGTCCGCTATTCACAGGGGGACAGTCAGTCAGCACTTGCAAGATTTACAATTGCAGTTGACCGTCGTTTTAAAAGAGATGGTGATGCTCAGACAGCAGACTTCATTAGTTGCGTAGCTTTTGGTAAGACAGCAGAGTTTTTCGAGAGATTCGGACGTAAAGGAACAAAATTCGTTATTGAAGGTCGTATTCAGACTGGCAGCTATACAAACAGAGATGGTCAGAAGGTTTACACTACAGACGTAGTTGTAGAGAATGTTGAGTTTGCAGAGAGCAAGGGTTCAGCAGGCTCTGACGGTGGTTTCGTACCAGCAGACAGACCATCACCTAGCCAGGCTAGTGACGGATTCATGAATATTCCTGGTGGGATCGACGAAGAATTACCATTTAACTAAGAGTTGCCATTCGGCAAATATTTAAGGAGGTAAGACATGGCTTACAATAAGACAGCTGAAGGTTCTTCAATGAAGAGAAGACCAATGCGTAGAAGAAAAAAAGTATGTGTTTTCTGTGGCAAAGATAATGTCATTGATTATAAGGATACAAACAAATTAAAGAGATATATCTCTGAGAGAGGAAAAATCCTTCCTCGCCGTATCACAGGAAACTGTGCAAAGCATCAGAGAGCACTCACAGTAGCTATCAAGAGAGCTCGTCACGTAGCTCTTATGCCATACGTTCAGGATTAATTCTTGTTTGGATTTAATAGCTTATAATAAGACACCTTCCAGAATTTCTGGAAGGTGTTTTTTTTGTTAGGGCAAGGCCCTGTTGAGCAAAGCTCAACAAATAAACCACTTGCTATGCGAGTGGTAGGAAATGCTTTAGCTTACAGAAAAAACCTCCTATGATATATTTAGTGCAGGTTCGCCAACCGCATTAAATC
>CAVFAM010000230.1:0-6513 GCA_963620375.1 Bacteroidaceae bacterium | reverse complement strand
ATCAAGAACTGGCGCAGCATAATCTCAGAGGTGGGCGGCAATACCAAGGTGTATCTGAACAAAGCCGTGCCAACCCTTGGCAATGCGTCTGATTTACAGCTTGTTTTTGATGATGAGAATGCCTACGAATATCTGGCAGAAAACAGGGCGGGTTGTCTTGATATGGTCAAGGAGAAGCTTGCGCAGAGGACGGGCAAGGACATAGCTGTAACCATAAAGAAAAACGAGACAGGTCAAAATGCAAAAGATGTCGTTCCAGACTTGAGAGACCTGATACAATTTGATATAGTAGAAGAGAATTTTTAAGGAGGATTATCCAATGGCAAAAAGAGGAGGATTTCCAGGCGGTATGCCGGGAAACATGAATAATCTTATGAAGCAGGCGCAGAAAATGCAGCGCCAGATGGAGGAAGCTCAGAAGCAGCTTGAAGAGACAGAGGTTACAGCCACAGCAGGAGGCGGAGCTGTAGAAGTTACTGTATCAGGAAAGCATGAAGTGACCAAAATCAAATTATCAGAGGAAGTAGTAGACCCAGATGATATTGAGATGCTTGAGGATCTTATCATGGCAGCTACAAATGAGGCTATGAGAAAGGTTGAGGAGGCTTCACAGAAGTCTATGTCACAGATTACAGGCGGCCTTGGTGGTGGACTGTTCTAATGGACTTATATAGCAGCGAAATATCAAAGCTAATTGAAGAATTATCAGCGTTGCCGGGAATAGGGGCAAAATCTGCGCAGAGGCTGGCTTTTCATATTATAAACATGCCAGAGGAGCAGGTGGAATCCCTGTCTTCGGCAATTTCTAATGCCAAGAAAAACGTAAAGTATTGCAAGTGCTGTTACACACTGACAGATGAGGATATATGCCCTATCTGCAGGGACGAGAGCAGGGATCACAAGACAATAATGGTGGTGGAAAATACCAGAGACCTGGTGGCATATGAGAAAACCCAGAAGTACGAGGGTGTCTACCATGTGCTTCACGGAGCCATATCACCAATGCTTGGCATAGGGCCAAATGACATAAAGCTCAAGGAGCTTATGGTCAGGCTTGAGCAGGATGTGGATGAGGTGATTATAGCCACTAACTCCAGTTTGGAGGGTGAAACCACAGCCATGTACATCAGCAAGCTGATAAAGCCGACAGGCATAAAAGTCACACGAATTGCCAGTGGAGTGCCTGTTGGAGGAGACTTGGAGTATATAGATGAGGTTACTTTGCTGAGGGCACTTCAGGGAAGAACTGAGCTATAGAATATAAACATAAAGGAGTAAAGTATGAATAATCTTGAATTGCAAATTACTGCCAATGAGATTCGTAAGGGCATTGTGACAGCAGTACACAGTGCAAAGTCTGGACATCCGGGCGGCTCTTTGTCCGCAGCAGATATTTTCACATATCTGTATTTTGAGGAGATGAGGGTAGACCCAAAGAATCCAAAATGGCAGGACAGAGACCGTTTTGTATTATCTAAAGGACATGTGGCACCAGGTTATTATGCAACATTGGCAGAGAAAGGATTTTTCCCAAAGGAAGACCTTACTACACTCCGCCATACAGGTTCATACTTACAGGGACACCCAGATATGAAGCATATTCCGGGTGTAGATATGTCAAGTGGTTCCCTGGGACAGGGAGTGTCTGCGGCAGTAGGAATGGCAGCGGCAGGCAAATATGATAAAAAGGATTACAGAGTCTACACACTCACAGGAGATGGAGAGATTCAGGAGGGACAGATTTGGGAGGCTGCCATGTGGGCAGGACACCGCAAGCTGGATAACCTCGTAGTAATCGTTGACAACAACAATCTCCAGATTGATGGCTCAGTGGATGAGGTCTGCTCGCCATATCCAATCGATGAGAAATTTAAGGCATTTAATTTCCATACAATCGTAATCGATGGCAATGATTTCGACCAGATAAGAGCTGCCTTTGAGGAAGCCAGAAATACAAAGGGACAGCCAACAGCAATTATCGCAAAGACCGTAAAGGGCAAGGGCGTATCATACATGGAAAATGCAGTGGGCTGGCATGGCAAGGCTCCAAATGATGAGGAATACCAGATTGCAATGGAAGAATTAGAGAAGGCAGGTGAAGCATTATGTCAGAAGTAAAGAAAATCGCAACTCGTGACAGCTATGGAAACGCATTAGTAGAGCTTGGAAGAGAGCATGATGACCTCATAGTACTTGATGCTGACCTTGCAGGAGCCACAAAGACAGGCGTTTTTAAGAAAGAGTTCCCAGACAGACACTGGGACTGTGGTATAGCAGAAGCCAACATGACAGGCATAGCAGCAGGACTTTCAACCTGTGGCAAGGTACCATTTATCAGCTCATTTGCCATGTTTGCAGCAGGCAGAAACTACGAGCAGGTGCGTAACTCAATCGGTTATCCACATCTCAACGTAAAAATCGGCGCAACCCATGCCGGCATTTCAGTTGGAGAGGATGGAGCAACCCACCAGTGCCTTGAGGACTTAGCTCTTATGAGAGAAATTCCAGGCATGGTAGTGCTTAATCCATCAGATGATGTGGAAGCAAAGGCAGCAGTAAAGGCAGCCTATGAGCATGTAGGACCAGTATATATCAGATTTGGCAGACTGGCAGTGCCTGTAATCAATGACAAGCCGGACTATAAATTCGAGATAGGAAAAGGCATAGTCTTAAAGGAAGGCACAGATGTATCAATTTTTGCAACAGGACTTGAAGTAAACGAGGCTCTTGAAGCAGCAAAGTTACTTGAAGCAGATGGAATAAATGCTGAGGTAATCAACATTCATACAATCAAGCCGCTTGATAAGGAGCTTGTAATCGCATCAGCCACAAAGACAGGAAAGGTCGTAACTGTTGAGGAGCATTCAGTAATCGGTGGACTGGGCAGTGCAGTAGCAGAAGTTCTCTGTGAAGAGGCACCAACTAAGATGACAAGAATCGGTGTCTATGACAGATTCGGAGAGTCGGGACCAGCGATGGAGCTTATAAAGAAGTATGAGCTTGATGCAGCCGGCATCTACAAAAAGGTTAAGGCTTTCGTTAAATAAATTGGAGGTATAGGGCTTCCCGATATAGGTTTTGAAGGACCGAGGGGCGTACAGTGCATTTCGCAGAAAAAATATGGAGTTAGCAACGGGATTTAATCGTGGATAGGGCTTACAGACTTTGGTAGTAGTATCCGTTTCCGACACAAATGGAACCCCGTTGCAGTCCATATTGTTTTCTGCAAAACGACTGTACGCCCCTCGGTCATTTTTGGTTTACACGGGAAGCCCAGACCAAGCCTCAATGCTCTCTAAGAAATTTATTTAGCGAAAGGTGGGGGCACCATCCGAGCGCAGCAATGGATGGTGTATTGAAGCCGATGAAATGACGCATGCTCCCCAAACTTACGCAAGTGGGGGCAAAGCGTAGAGGGGGATATGGTGTCGGGATAGGGGTGGAAGCGTGACTTGTGTAGGGCATTAGATTTTCTTAATGTTCTGTTCATAACCAGCAACTCGGCAACACGACGTTGCCGAGAGTGAGACCTGAGCCATGGATGGCGAATGTCGAGCGGTTGTGTCATATTGCCACAACCTCAACCAGAACATTTAGAAAATCTTATGTCCGCAACCCGTCACGCTTCCACCCCTATTCCGATATCATATCACAGTCACGCCCTCCCCCACGTCCGTAAGCCCCTGCGTCCAAAGAGCAATTTTATCGCACAAAATCCCATAATCCCCCAAGCCCCCAATGTTAAGATGTCGCAAAAGGACATGGAGGCAGCGATGATTGACATTGTAACAAAAAATGTTAAACAAATAGGCACACCATCAGAAGAGGACAGAATATACATATGCGATGAGGCTTATAGGAGAATACATACCACCTCCTTCGAGGAGAAGAGGGTCTTTGTGTTCATGGGACACACAGAAAATTACAATGGAAAATACGCCACATTTATAGAAGCCACAATACCAGTCGTAAGCATAGAATTCAGACAGGGACTGCCAGTCTGGAACAGTAAGACCTGGAGCAGCGTGTTTGCAGAGATAAAACGTAAGTATGAAGAGATGATAATTGTAGGCTGGGCGCTTGACTGCAAGGGTTATGCACCAAAGATGACACCGGAGCTGGAGTTTATCCACAAGGAGCAGTTCGGCGGAGTGCATCAGGTCTTTATGATATCTGACAGCATAGAAAACGAGGAAGATTTTTACATAAACAAGGGAAAGCACCTAGCTAAAAAGACAGGCTTTTTCATATATTATAAGGCAAAGGAAAAGAGGGAAGCACCCCGTGTGGAAATTGAGCTGCCTGATGATATGGAGGAGACACAGACAGCAGAGCGTACAGAGCGCATATCAGGCCTTGCTAACAACAGAGGCAGCTACAGAGCAGCGATGAGCAGACAGGGGAGAAAATACAGGGGAAGTGGAAAATTTGCAGGCTATGCGCTGACAGCAGCGGTGGCAGCCCTTGTTGTAGCATTTGGAATTTCTGTTATAAATGGGAGGGAGAAAGTGTACAGTAACGTGAATTCAGTAGAGGCAGTTAACAACATGGAGGATGCAATTAACCTGATGAGAAGCGCAGAGACAGAGACACAGACAGAAGAGACAGAAGTCCAGGAGGAGGGCACCACGGAGACAATGGCGATACCAGTAGAGGAGGTTCAGGGAGAAATTTCGGGAAATTGATAACTGAATCCAGAAGATATATGCTATACTGTATCATGAACCAGACTGGTTTGTAAGCATCATCCGTAGCCTGCCAATTATGCAGGCGTGTTGACTTACAATTTTATAAGTATACGAGAGGAAATCCACATGGCGGATAAAAAGGATTTTAAGGAAGTACAACTAAACGTTGAAGAGATAGAAGAGAAAATAATGCAGCACCGCCGGAAGGTGTTTAACAGGGTTGTGAGAGTAATCCTGATTCTTTTGGCATGTATAGCTGGTGCGGGCTTATGGATGGCTCTTAAGAGCTATAACTCATATGAGATAAAAAACACCATGGAGCTTGGCGATAAAAGCGCATCCAGATATAAGGCTTTCAGGGGAAACATCCTGGAATACAGCAATGATGGTATTGTATACATGGATGGAACTGGTAGACAAATCTGGAACCAGAGCTTTGAAATGGTGTCGCCGCAGGTGACCTCCTGTCAGAAATACCTGGCTGTATTTGACAAGAATGGCACAGACATATATCTGATGAATGAGACTGGTCTTGTGAAAAATATAGAGACCACCATGGTGATAAGCACGGTCTGCGTGGCAGATCAGGGAACCGTGGCTGTACTTATGACAGAAGACGAAAACTATTATGTGAAGCTGTATGATAAAAATGGAAAAGAACTGGCAGGTGGAGAGTTTTTCGGAGAGCAGGGGAAGATACCTGTTGATATAGCCTTGTCCTATGATGCCCAGAAGCTTGCAGTAGATATGGTAGATATAACCTCTGGCGCACTCAATACTACTATATCCTTTTATAATTTTGGCTCTGTGGGTCAGAATGAGATAAATAATATAGTAGGAACATATACCTATGAGGATATTTTTATACCTGAGATAGAGTATGTGTCCAATGACAGAATGATAGCCCTTGGAAACAGCGAGTTTATGATATTTGAAGGAGCGCAGAAGCCTAAGCTCAAGAAAGAAATCCAGCTTGACAAAGAGGTGTCAAATGTATTTTACACTGAGAAATACATAGGTGCAGCATATAGCAATAATGATGAAAAAGGCACAATGCATATATGTGTCTATGATATGGGCGGAAATATGGCGATGGAAAATGATACGGACATGCAGTACAGCGATATAGATTTCCTGTCAAATAACGAGGTGTGTCTGACCGGCCAGTATGAGTGCGAGATATACACAGTCCATAGTATAAAGAAATTTTCATACACATTTGATACAGAAATATACAAGGTGCTCTATGAGAGTGGTGTGAATAATTACATCATAATTCATGAGGGTGCCATGGATGAGGTACGATTGAAGTGAATTGGGTACTGATATTAACAGTGATACTTATAGCATGGAACATTGTGAGGGGCTACAGTCATGGAATACTCAGAATGATATATTCCCTTATAGCCTGGATTTTGATACTTGTGATAGTATCGTGGGCGACACCACATGTTTCAGCGTATTTAAGTGAGCATACAAGCATTGAGACAAGTATACAGGAGCGGTGCAGAGACCAGCTTGGCAATATTGTGGAAAAACAAGGGGCACAAAGCTCGAATTCTGAGATGCTTCAGGCAATGGGAATAAAACTGCCAGACCCAGTGGTGGATACACTGTTTGGCAAAGACAATCTGGCGGACAGCCTTTTAGAGTCAACTGGTATGTATGACCTTGTATCTCACAAGCTGTCAGAGCTTGCACTGACAGGAATATCCTTTGTGCTCGTGCTTATAGCGGTTACGATAATATTTCATTTGATTTTACAGCTGATAAAAGTAGTAGAGAAGCTGCCTGTTATAAATGGGGCAAACAGACTTCTGGGAGC
>CAVFAM010000229.1:0-31026 GCA_963620375.1 Bacteroidaceae bacterium | reverse complement strand
CAGCAACCCCACAGAAGTAGTGGCACTCCAGGGGCAGCGCAGCGATCCCCACAGAAGTAGTGGCACTCCAAGGGTGGAGCAGCTTCCTCGCAGAAGTACGGGGCAGGAGGACATACAGTTGTTCCGCAGACAAAATATGAATTGCTGCGGGCTTCCAAAAATTCGGCAACGATGAAGCAGACCGCCTTTTCAAACCCTATCCACGATTAGCTCCCGCAGCTGCCTTCATATTTTTCTGCGAAACAAGCTGTATGCCCTCCTGCCACCCCACCACTTAAAAAGAAGCTGCTCCACCCACCCTCCCACTTAATAAAATATACCAAAGCAGTAGGAATTATTTAAATAATTATGCGTAGTTCCATAGTCACAAAACACTGCATAAAAAACATCAATCCCTGCATAAAAATAAAAAAAATCAACCCAACAGCCCCTAAACTGAATAAATATGCGTGAATTTACCCTAATAAAGTTATATTGACAAATCAGATTTGGCGTGTATAATAGTAAAAGAATTGTTCGTGCCACACAGACAATTGTATTTTTAAATAAGGAGTGCAATGGCAAAGGCGCCATTGGACTTTTTTGCATTATTTAAGAATTTAACAGGTTAAACTGTTAAAGATATATTTCTATAGGAGGAAATTATTATGAAAAAGAAACTGGTTAGCGCTATGTTAGTTCTTTCTATGTGCTCAAGCTTAGTAGCATGTGGAAACAGCGGCGCAAACGACGACGTTGTTGGTACAGAATCTGGTACAGAGACAGCGTCAGCAACTGATGGATCAGCAGAGAGCGAAATCTCAATGCCTGCTGATTATGACGCAACATCATCATCAATCTATGATGCACAGCTTGGTGACTTCTACTCAGCTTATCAGACAGCTCTTGACACAGAGGACGCTGATGAGAAGTTCGCACTTGAGGCTATTGCAGAGGCAAAGCTTATGGAGTCAGCAGTTATGGTTCCAACACAGACACAGGGTGGCGGATATGCTATCAGCCGTGTAGTACCTTACACAGCTCCAAACGTATTATGGGGAAATGACTATGAGAGATACCACAATACATTAGTTATTGACTCAGACAAATTTATTACAGCAGCAGACAGAGATGTAATAAAAGAGAAGTACAAAGAACTTAAAGGAACTGGAACATATGTAGACTGGGTTAAGGGATACCTTGCAGACCAGGGATATACTCTTAAGGATTCATATGCTCTTACATATACAGCAGACCCTGTAACATGGGATGCTCTTAACACATCACTTTCAGCAGACTCAGAAGCTATCATCAATACATATGATGGACTTATGGAGTATGATGAAGAGGGTGAGCTTCAGCCAGCACTTGCTGAGAGCTATGAAGTATCAGATGATGGACTTACATACACATTCCACATTCGTCAGGGTGCTGTATGGGTAGATTCTCAGGGACGTGAAGTTGCAGACGTTACAGCAGACGATTTCGTAGCTGGTATGCAGCACATGATGGACTGCCAGGCAGGACTTGAGTACCTTGTACAGGGCGTTATCGTTGGTGCAGACGCTTACATCTCTGGTGAGACAAGTGATTTCTCAGAGGTTGGAGTAAAGGCTGTTGATGATTACACACTTGAGTACACACTTGAGCAGCCTACAACATACTTCATGACAATGCTTGGATATGGTGTATTTGCTCCAATGAGCAGAAGCTACTATGAGTCACAGGGTGGTAAGTTCGGTGTTGAGTTTGATTCATCTGCTTCAGACTATACATATGGAAAAGATTCAAACTCTATCGCATACTGCGGACCATACCTTGTAACAAGCACAACAGAGAAGAACTCAATCATCTTCGAGGCAAATGAGTCTTACTGGAATGCAGCAAACGTTGCAAACAAGAAGCTTACATGGGTATTTGATGATGGACAGGATGCTACAAAGAGATACACAGATGCTACATCTGGAACAATCGATGGATGCTCTCTTACAACATCTGCATTAGAGCTTGCTAAGAAGGACGGACTCTTTGATGATTATGCATATGTATCAGCTACAAATGCTACATCATTCTCAGCATTCGTTAACCTTAACAGAAACGCATTCTTCAACTTCAACGATAGCTCAAAGGCTGTTTCAACAGAGTCAGCTGAGGAGCAGGCAAGAACAAACCAGGCAGTACAGAATGTACACTTCCGTAGAGCACTTGCAATGTCATTCGATAGAGGACAGTACAATGCAGTTATGTACGGCGAGGATCTTAAGTACAATGCACTCCGTAACTCATACACACCAGGAAACTTCGTATTCTTATCAAAGGATGTAACAGTTTCAATCAACGGTGAGGATGTAACATTCCCAGCTGGAACAAACTATGGTGAGATTGAGCAGGCTCAGATTGATGCTGATGGAGTAAAAGTTACAGTATATGATAAGAATTCAACAAATGACCAGCAGTCAGATGGATTCGATGGATGGTACAATGTAGACAATGCTCGTGAGGAGATGGCACAGGCTATCGATGAGCTTAAGGCAGAGGGACTTGAGATTACAGCTGAGAACCCAATCCAGCTTGACCTCCCATATCCATCAGCTGATGAGATTTACACAAACAGAGCAAACGTATACAAGCAGTCACTTGAGGAAGGTCTTGAGGGACTTGTACAGGTTAACCTTGTAGATTGTAACGACCAGACAACATGGTTATACACAGGATACTACACAAGCTATGGATACGAAGATAACTTCGACTTATTCGACTTATCAGGATGGGGTCCAGACTATGGAGATCCACAGACATACCTTGATACATTCCTTCCAGATTACGCTGGATACGTTACAAAGAGTCTTGGTATCTTCTAAGATTTCTTAAAATAAAATATCTAAAGATTAGAGCAAGAGGATGGCTCTGCCATTCTCTTGCCCATTTTAATGAGTGAACGACTATGGCAAAATATTTAACAAAACGAATATTATACGGATTATTTTCATTGGTAATCATTGTTGGAATCGTTATGATTCTTATTTATTCTGTAATGGACAGAAACCTGATTTTTGCAAAAGATCAGACCTATACTCATCAGAGTAACAATACAAAAATAACATACAAGTATTCCAAGTGGGAGGAGTATGGCTACTTAGATTATGTACCATATGCAGACTACTTACAGGAGCTTTGCGACAAGGGCGAAATCGACGAGGAGACCAGATCTAAGGCTGTAAGCATTGGAAGAACAGCTGACAAGGATTCTGAAATCGTACAGCAGTATGTAGAGCAGTACACAAACTACTACAAATCAAAGGGCTACAAGGTGGTTCGTCTTGACGCTGTCATGATGAATGCGAAAAAGGTAGCAGATGGTGGTACCCAGCAGCTATATGCCTATAGAAATGTGCCTATAGCAAAACGTCTGTTAAATTATTTCACACATCTTATTGAGATTGACAGCATTGACAATGTGGCAAATATAGCAGACGAGGACAGAGGAATATCATTTACCTGGCATGACCCAGTATATGGAGGAGAGAAATTCTCACCTGCTGTAATGGGAAATGGTACAACACACAAGTATCTGATATATTTTGATTCGAAATTCCCTTATATTCATCAGAATATAGTTACAATAAATTTAGGAACTTCATATAGTGTAAATGAAGGACAGGATGTATTCAGAACAATGAACAAGGCACAGGGTGCTTTCGTTAAGTCTGAGATTACATATCCTACAGGACTTACAGAGGCAAGTGCCGATGACCTTCATTCAGCAACATATATGGCAAACTCTCTTACAACAAGTAAGGTGTTTGAGGCAAGATATGTAGACGATTACACAAATGTAGATACAGTCAAGAAGTCACATTCTAAGATTGGATTCTCATTTATAATCGGTATTATTTCAACAATTATTTCATATATCATTGGTGTTCCAATTGGTATAGCAATGGCAAGAAAGAAGGATAAGCTGGTAGATAAGATTGGTACCTTCTATATCGTATTTATCCTTGCAGTACCTTCACTTGCATATATCTTCCTGTTTAAGGCTATTGGTGGTTCGGTATTCAATCTCCCGACAACCTTTGACCTGGAGTCAAACAGCAAGCTTATGTACATTCTTCCAATCGTGTCTCTGGCATTGCCAGCAGCTGGTGGAACTATGAAGTGGCTCCGTCGTTACATGATTGACCAGATGAATTCTGATTATGTTAAGTTTGCACGAAGCGGTGGACTTACAGAGAAGGAAATCTTTACAAAGCATATTTTCAAGAATGCGGTTATCCCTATTGTACAGGGTATTCCGGCAGCAGTACTTTTTGCTATGACAGGAGCTATTATCACAGAGCGTGTATATCTGGTTCCTGGTGCTGGTAACTTGCTTACAGAGGCGATTAACAAGTACGATAATGGTGTTATTGTAGGTGTTACATTATTCTACGCAGTACTTACAGTAGTTTCCCTTATCTTAGGAGACATACTTATGTCACTTGTTGACCCAAGAATTTCATTCTCATCAAAGGACAGGTAAGATAAAATGAACAATGATTTAAAAGAATTTGGATTATCAGATGAGGAACTGTTTGCACCGGTTTCGCACAGTGACCTCGAATCTGAGAAGATTACAGCGCCTAGATATTCATACTGGCAGTCTGTATTCCGTGTATTTTTTAAGAAAAAAATAAATATCTTCATGCTTGCACTTCTGGGAGTGATTGTACTTATGGCGTACTTATATCCTCAGTTTGTAGAGTATGATAAGTTTGCAAACCTTATGAATTCTGCATCAAAGCACTTAAGCCCTGCAAAGGCGATTAAGCAGCTTGGTTTCAGCATTCACTGGATTTTAGGAACGGGTGCATCTGGACAGTCTACATTTGATGCTGTCTGGTATGGTTCACGAATTTCTATTTCCCTGGCATTTGTATGTGCTGCAATCAACATGACAATCGGTGTTATTGTTGGTGCAATCTGGGGATTTTCAAAGAAATTCGATATGTTTATGATTCAGGTATACAACATTATCGCTAATGTTCCATACCTTCTTGTTATCGCAGTTATGGTTATGCTTTTCACACCTAGCTTCTGGGTTATGGTACTTGCATTCACTATCACAGGATGGATTGCAATCGCCTACTTCATCAGAACACAGGTTATCATCATCCGTGACCGTGAGTACAACCTTGCGTCAAAGTGTCTTGGTACATCTACAGTTAAGATTGCCATGAAGAACATTTTGCCATTTATGACATCAGTTATCGTTACACAGCTTGCTACAGAGATTCCATCATATATCGGTATGGAGGTATTCCTCTCATACATCGGACTTGGACTTTCTGACAGATCTCTCGGACGTCTGATTTATGACGCTGAGAATGCGATGGTAACACCGGGATGGCAGTTTGAGTTCTGGAGCCCTGTTGTTGTTTCTGCTATTATTTCAATCGTGTTATATGTAGTAGGACAGAACTTAGGTGATGCTTCAGATCCTAGAACACATATGTAAGAGGTGCAGTAATGGAAGACAAGAAAGTATTATTACAGATAGAAAACTTAAACGTAAAATTCCATGTGCGTGGTAGAATCCTTACTGCTATTCGTGGAATCTCACTTGATATCTACGAGAACGAGTCAATCGCTATCGTAGGAGAGTCTGGTTCAGGAAAATCTGTTTTCACAAAGACATTCGCAGGAATGCTTGACAGCAACGGATTTATCGACCAGGGTCGTATCATCTACAATGACCCTGAGCTTGCTGATACACATGTAGACTATGATGATAAGGCAAGAGCTGCTGTAAAACAGATTAAGATGACACTTGACAATGCTTCCCGCTACGAGTTTGGAGCAGAGACCTACAAGAAGATGAAGGAGCTTGAGGCTGAGAGACAGATTAAGCATACCTTATCTGATGAGGAAAAGGCTAAATTCGACGAGGAGATACATGAGCTTAAGAGAGAAAAGACTGAGAAATTCAACAAGAAGCTCACTCTTGACTCTAAGCATGATAAGGCAGAAATCTCTGAGCTTTCAAAGGACATCAAGGCTCTTGATGCCAAAATCAAAGAGGTTGAAGCAAATAAGGAAAAGAAAATCAAAGAGCATGAGGCAGCTGCAAAGGCTGACACAGCTTATGAGAAGGAATACTCAGACAAGCTGGGTGAGCTTACAGCCCAGTATGCCAAGGAAATCGCAGGAACTATATCTGAGGATACAAAGAAGCGTAATGAGCTTATTGCTAAGGAGGTATACCTCTCAGTCGGAAGATTTAAGCCAAGACGCCGTAACAAGCTTATAAAGGAGCTTTGCAAGGCTCTTGAGGAAGCTATGAAAATGGGCGTTGACTTAAATGATGATGAGCAGAAGAATGTGGTCTTTGATGATATCGCTTTCCGTGTTGCTTATCTTGATGAGACAGCAGATACATTACATGGTGTATGCGTATTAAACCTTGCAAATATCAAGGATGAGAAGGACTGGACACAGATTCGTGGTAGAAGAATTGCTACAGTATTCCAGGATCCAATGACTTCTCTTAACCCAATTATCACAATTGGAAAACAGATTAGTTCAATCATTATCAAGCATCAGGGATGCTCTGAGGTTGAGGCACGTAAGCGTGCAATCGAGCTTATGAAAAAGGTTGGTATTCCAAACGCTGAGGCTCGTTATGATGATTATCCATTCCAGTATTCTGGTGGTATGAGACAGCGTATCGTTATCGCTATTGCACTTTCATGCCAGCCTAAGATTCTGATTTGTGATGAGCCTACAACTGCTCTTGATGTTACTATTCAGGCACAGATTTTAAGACTCATTAAGGATTTGCAGAAGGAATTCAACTACACAATCGTATTCATCACACATGACCTTGGTGTAGTTGCCAATATCGCAGACAGAGTAGCTGTATTGTATGCAGGACAGATAGTTGAGCTTGGTACAGTTGAGGAAGTATTCTATGACCCACGTCATCCATATACATGGGCATTATTATCATCACTTCCACAGCTTGCACAGAGAAATACAACACTTTTCTCTATTACAGGTACACCACCTTCACTGTACAACCAGATTGTGGGAGATGCTTTTGCGCCTCGTAATCAGTACTGCATGAAGATTGATACATTAAAGGAGCCACCTATGTTCAAGGTGTCAGATACCCACTATGCAAAGACATGGTTACTTGACCCTAGAGCTCCAAAGATTGAAAAGCCAGAGGCTATTCAGGATATACATGAGAAACTCGTAAAAGCATTTAACATATAGGAGATTTAAAAGTGTCTAATCAAAAGAATGGCGGCCATGTTAAAAAATTACCAGAACATGGTCCTATAGATGAAAATGGTAGAGAGATACTCTTATCTCTTAAAAATATTGATATCACATTTGGAAAGGGCGACAGCGCAGTTAAGGCTGTAACTGATGCTTCCTTCGACATCCACAAGGGAGAGACCTTCTCACTCGTTGGTGAGTCTGGATCAGGTAAGACCACAATCGGTCGTGCCGTAATCAGGGTTAACCCGCTTTCAAATGGTGAGATTTACTACAAGGGTGTTCCTATTTCAGGAAAGATTCCAAAATCCCTTGACCGTGAAGTTATCAGAAATATTCAGATGGTATTCCAGGACCCTGCAGCATCTCTTAATGAGCGTGCTACAGTAGACTACATTGTATCTGAGGGTCTTAACAACTTCCACCTCTACAACAGTGAGGCAGAGCGTGTTGAGAAGGTTGAGAACATGATTAAAGAGGTAGGTCTGCTCCCAGAGCATCTGACACGTTACCCACATGAGTTCTCAGGTGGACAGAGACAGCGTATCGGAATTGCCCGTGCCATGGTTATGGAGCCAGAGCTTGTAGTAGCTGATGAGCCTATTTCAGCCCTTGATGTTTCAATCCGTGCCCAGGTACTTAACCTGATGAAGAAATTCCAGAAGGAAAAGGATGTAACATATTTATTTATAGCACATGACCTTTCTATCGTAAGATTTATCTCTGATAGAATCGGTGTTATCTATAAGGGTAGAATCGTTGAGGTAGCAGATGCAGAGGAATTATTTGATTTCCCTCTTCATCCATACACACATTCCCTTATTTCAGCTATTCCTATTCCGGATCCTAAGCTTGAGAAGAACAAGGTTCTTTACACATATGACCCATCAATCCATGATTACAGCGTGGATAAGCCAGAGTTCGTAAACATCGGACATGACCACTGGGTATATGGTAACAAGAAGGAAATCGAGGAATACAAGAAGACCAGAGAGGCAGGAGTACCTGTTAAGTCTATCCAGATTCTTGATGAGAACACATCAAGAGAAGAGGTTGAGGCTAAGCAGAACGAGGCTATTGACCAGATTATTACAGATGAGTTCCTCTCATCACCTGTACATGATACAGGAAACGTATGGTATGGAGTGCTTTCATTCTTCCTTCCAATCATTGGTATTATAGCTGCGCTTATCTGCAAGAAGCACAACTACATTAGAAACTATAAGATATTAAAGAAGGGCGCAATTGCAGGCTTTGTTGTAATCGGAGTCCTCATTGCACTGTTACTTCTTTCACTTTTATTTGTGGTGATTTAAATTGAATAATAAAGCAAGAGATAATAGAGACCGTTACACAAGCTTAGCAAAACCTGTAGAAAAGATTGAACTGAGTGAAAAGCACCCGAAAGTCAAAATTTTCATAGTCGTTCTTTTGGCAGTGGTCGGTGCAGGGTTCTTATCTTACGCATTTGTGAACTTCCTGAATCAAGATGAGGGATGGTCCGAAATTCAAGCAAGTACATCCTCTGAGCTTAACTGCTCAGAGGACTTTGTTTTTCAGTACAATCTGTCGGACGGGGGCATCTACAAAAATCTGCAGGAGACTTACACAGATGCTTGTGTGAAGGCGTACAAACTGTTTAATATTGATGAAGAAAATGATGACTATAAAAATGTCTGTTATATAAATAATCATCCTAATCAGGAAATTGTGGTGGATGATGTGCTTTACTCAGCCTTTGAGAAGCTCGCAAGCTACGGAGACAGAAGCCTGTATCTGGGGCCTGTATACGATTATTATGATAATGTGTTTTACAGCGGAAGCGACACAGAGGCTCAGGATTATAATCCGTATATGAATGAGGATTTGGCAGAAGAGTATGGTGAGATTGCCAAATTTGCAGCTGATGAGAGCCAGATAAATCTGGAGCTTATGGGAGACAACAGGGTGAAGCTGGTTGTTTCACAGGACTATCTGGAGTATGCAAAGACTAATTCCATAACTGATTTCATAGACTTTTACTGGATGAAAAATGCCTTTATCATTGATTACATTGCTGATACTTTTATAAGTCAGGGTTATACAAGTGGTATTATTTCCAGCACAGATGGTTATACCAGGGCACTTGGAAGCACAGATGATGGATACGCATGTAATCTGTATAATCTGCAGGGCGATACAGTCTATGTGGCAGGAGACTACAGCTACAATGAGGCAAGGAGCATGGTCACTTACAGAGCTTATGCAATCAGTGAGGCGGATAAGTACAGGGTCTATGAGCAGGCGGACGGAGAGATAAGGACAAAGTACCTGTCAACCGGGGATGGTCTGGACAGAGAAGCCCTGCGTGAATATGTGGCATATTCTGACGATTTGGAGTGTAGTGATGTGCTGCTTTCCACTAAGGACTACTATATCGCAGATGATTTTGATGGAGATTCTGTGACAACTCTGGCAAAAAATGATATAAATTCTATTTTTATTCAGGATAGTGTAGTATACTATACTGAAAAGGAACTTGAAATCAAGGCTTTGTATGAGAGCGATAATGTGAAATTTACGGCACAGCTGCTTGAGTAGTCGAATTGACAGCTTTGATTGTTAGTATGGTAACAGGGGGAGATTATGTTACTGGGATTAGAAGAGGGAGAAAAGAAATTTAAAAACGAGATGCAGGCAGGTGGAGCCGACATGGCTGTGGTAAAAAGCTGGCTCCGTACATACACAAGAACCAGAAGGAGTGCTGTCAACGTGGCTGTGCGCTACTACGGCGAAAAAGAAAATCTCGAGTATCTGCTTGAGCGTCTTAAGAGGTTAGAACAGCTCATTATCGGATATAATGAATTAGAGGAAAATGAGAAAAAAGAGTTTTTGGGAATAATCAGGGACTTTAAGAAGGTACAGGGTAACTTTGATGATGAATTTTTAATCAGCAAGGCGGATGGAGATTTTCATTCTACCCTGGAATCAATTATAAAGCTTGGACCTAAATATGCAGATAATCACGAAAATGGCATAATACTTCAAAGTGAGGTGGAAAACCTCATGGCTCTGACAAAAGAGGGACTGGAGAGAGCGCATCCGGACATGTTTGCGCTGGCATATTACTATCTGTCTCACACCAACAAGGAGCTGGAAGAGATGCCCTTTGCTGAAAAGGTGCGTGAGATAGAGCGGATATACAGGTCAGAATTTTTGGACTTAATCAGACCTGAGGTTGTAAAGGTCAAGGGCGGGGAAAATGCTGACGCTGTGCTTAGGGACATGTGTAAGCTCTAAAAATGGAGGATGTTATGGATGTATTAATTACGATTTTACTTATTGTGATTCCACTGGTTATCAGCTCAAAGAAAAAGAGCAGGACTAATCAGCAGAAAATGACAAAGCCGCAGATGCAGCAGGTGTTGAACCAGATGCAGACTACTGTCAGACAGCAGGTGCAGGAGGCGTGGAGCACACAGCAGAACACCACAAGGCAGCAGAACTGGAATGTACAGCAGAATGTGAGACAGCCTCAGCAGGGCGCAAGACAAGCGCAGCCACAGACATGGGCAGGACAACAAGCAAGACCACAACAGCAGACATGGGCGAACCAGCAGGGCGCAAGACAAGCGCAGCCACAGGCATGGGCAGGACAACAAAATGCAAGACCACAACAGCAGACTTGGGCAGGCCATCAGGGCGTAAGACAAGCACAACCGCAGACTTGGGCAGGTAATCAGGGTGCAGGACAGCCTCAGCCTCAGGGTATGTGGGTACAGCAGGAGCTTGACCTGCAGCAGATGGATCCACAGGAGCGCATGAGACGGAAAAAAGCTGAGCTCCAGAAGAAGTATGGTGCGGTAAGCACAACCCAGACAGTAGCTAAAAATCTACAGAAAAATACCAGTATTGTAGACAGGGCAAAGCTTAACAATGCCAAGCTTGCGGAGGATGAGACCTTAAAGGAAATCGAAGAGCTTCACGGACATAAGGAGGCTCATGCGCCTGAGAAGGTACAGCATGACGCAGCCTGCCAGACCTTAAAGATGGATAGCAATGCAGTTTGTGCAGAAGAGAGCCTGCTTGGTTCAATAGATGATTTGATGGTCAAGGGCTACAGTGGTGATTTGAGCTTTGACAGGGATTTTCTCGGTGAAGCCATGGATATGATAGCTTCATTTACAGTGCCAGACACAGTGCCGGATATGGTTCCGGATGCGATGACAAAATATGAAAGTGCGTAATTATAATTGTTACAAGGAGATGACGGTCATGGACAGAACTCCAAAAACAGGAGAGTTTTACAGACATTTTAAGAATAAATTGTATCAGGTAGTCGGTGTGGCAACCCACTCAGAGACTAAGGAAAAGCTTGTGATTTACAAGGCGTTATATGGGACTTTTGAGATATATGCCAGACCGCTTGATATGTTTGTCAGCGAGGTAGACCATGTCAAATACCCGGATGTGACACAGAAGTATCGTTTTGAGCATGTGAAGATACTGGAAAATGGTGAGATTGCCTCTCTTGAGGAGAAAGCGGTAGAATATGTGACACCACATAAAGATGTGAATGTGCCTGAAGCTACAGTTACAATGACAGATGAGGCTCCAGATACAAATGTGGATTTGCATACAAATGAAAAATCTGTTGTGAGAGTACAGGGCGAAGCTGGGATGCAGGGCACAGATAATGTTCAGAATGAAGCTACAGCTTCAGAGAAGGAACAACATGATGTGTCAGACCATCAGGGCGTAAATCCCAAGCTCATGGAGTTTCTCGATGCGGAGACCATGGAGGATAAATACAATGTACTGGTATCAATGCGAGACGACATTACAGACCGCCTTATAGACGATATGGCAGTAGTTGTGGATATCGTAGTGCCAGAGGGTGACCTTATGACAAGATATGATGACTTAAAATTTGCCATAAGGACACGTCAGCGCTATGAATTTTCCAATCGGTTAAGATAATGCCAGATTGCTGTTATGGTATTTGCGGGATTCGGTAACATCCTCTCCGAACCATTCAGGAGGGGTGAAGCTGTCTGCCGCAGCAACAGAGTCAAACTCAACTTCAACAATAATAAGGGGTGCCAGGTCGCCCTCGAAAATATCAAGTTCCGCTGTCAGAATTCCATCTAATGGAATCAGGTAGCGGGATTTTTCTATCAGACGGCCATCAATTTTTGGAAGCATATGCTCATAGCCTTCTTTGGTGAGAGGCAGATTATGCTCTTCTCTTGCCATAAGCCCCTTGCCCTTGTAGGTCAGGTAGTATTCATCATCAGACTTTCTGATTCTTACAACAGGATTGGTGCAGATATAGCCCTGGGCGATTTTTTTGCACTGGTACTGAGCCAGATTATCAGGGAGTTTTTTGATTAAAAATTTGCGTTCTATTTCCATTGGTTTCATTGCAAAATATATCCTTTCTGTATATTATATGAATATGTCAGATATAGTATAGCAGAAAAAGGAGAACAGGATGAGTAAAATAGGAATTTTTATGGCAGATGGCTGTGAGGAAATAGAAGGTCTCACAGTGGTAGATATCGTGAGAAGAGCTGGAATGGAAATCGAGACAATATCCATAACAGATAAGGCAGAGGTCACAAGCTCCCATAAGGTGACATTTAAAACAGATACGACAAAGGCAGAAGCAGATTTCGCCAGCTATGACGGAATCGTACTTCCAGGAGGTATGCCAGGCACATTAAATCTCGGCGCAGATGAGACTGTTGACAAGGTAATCCATGAATTTACAGCAGCAGGCAAACTCGTCAGCGCAATCTGCGCAGCACCAAGTGTGCTCGGACAGGCAGGCATATTAGAAGGCAAAAAAGCAACCTGCCATCCAGGCTTCGAGGATAAGCTCTTAGGAGCCACATGGCTTGAGGAGCCAGTAGTAGTAGACGGCAACATAATCACAAGCCGTGGAATGGGCACAGCGATAGCGTTTGCCCTCGAAATCGTAAGATATTTTGCTGATGATGAAGCCGTTGAGAAAATCAAGGCTGGACTTGTTTATAGGTAAAAGAACTTTCCACTTCACAACTTTCGATAATCGGATGATATACAGTTGTTTTGCAGAACAAAATATGAACTGCTGCGGGTTCCATAATCTCGGCAACGTAAACACCTATCCAACTCTGTCCACCCTATCCACGACTCGCACCCGCAGCTAACTTCATATTTTTTCTGCAAAATACACTGTATATCAGTAGATTAACACAACCTACAATGTGGGAAGCCCATCCACCATGTGAATTATATTAAACTCGAGCTATAAATTCCTTCACAACCTCAATAGACTGATCTGCCGCCTTCTCAGCAAATGTCTGATAATCAATTGCTCCACCCTCACTATCTGAGATAGAACGAAGGATAGCAAACGGAATATTATTGATATAGCACACATGACCGATACTGCCGCCCTCCATCTCTGCTGCAATTGCGTCAAACATACCTGTGATGCGCTCCTTCTGCTCCTTTGTGGCAACAAACTGGTCGCCTGTTGCGATTGTACCCTTTTTGAATTTGATTCCCTTGTCTGATAAGCAGTCACAGAGTAAGGCATTCATGTCCTTGTCTGCGTCAAGTGTCACCATATTAATACCTGATAAGAGTCCAACCGGGTCTCCAAGTGGTGATGTATCCATATCATGCTGCACCACATTATTTGCGACAGCCACATCAAGAACACCTAAGTCCCTTGTCAGTGAGCCAGCCACTCCGATATTGATAATTTTATCTACATCAAACTTAAGAATCATAGCCTCTGCACAGATTGCGGCAAAAACCTTACCGATTCCGCATTTTGCTACAACCACATCCTTGCCTGCATACTTTCCGCTGACAAACTCTACTCCGCTGTAGGTCTCAGTAGTAACCTCCTCCATAACAGCCTTTAAGTTGTCTACTTCCATCTGCATTGCGCCAATTACACCTATTCGCATTTTATTTCTCCGTTTCTCTACTGTTTCTGTTTTATATTAAAAGTATCTGCCTTATTCTGGATATGTAAATTCCATATTTGTCTGGGCATTTAATACATCGAGGTACTTTTTGCACTCAACATGTGCCTCATTCAAATCAAGATTCTCATAATGACCACACTCTATTGCTGATGCCCCAAATACAGGACCATCATATGCGAGAATCTCCTCAAGCACCTTCTTTGTCACTTCAAATACCTTCTTTGGCTCCTGCTTTCTCACAACCAGATAAAATCCAGTCTGGCAGCCCATTGGTCCAAAATATACCACATCATCTGCTATCTCTGAGTTGCGCACGATTGTTGCAAACATATGCTCAACCGAATGCATTGTGGAATTGCTCATGTAATCACCTGCATTTGGCTTTCTTGTACGAAGGTCATAGGTTATTATATCTCCGTCCTCTCTGGACACATAAAATCCAGGAGTGAGCACATTATGGTTTATTGTAAAGCTCTTTATTCTCTCCATTTTATTTTCCCTCTTTCTCAAACTTGTCGAGATATTCCTCAAATACCTTAAGGGCAGAATCAACTGGCTCTGGAGAGCTCATGTCAACTCCGGCGCTCTTGAGCAGGTCGATTGGATCCTTTGAACATCCACCACTTAAGAAGTTTTTGATATAAGTATCAACAGCCGGCTGTCCCTCTTCAAGAATCTTCTTTGAAAAAGCAACTGCTGCTGAATATCCGGTTGAGTACTGGTATACATAGTAAGGTGTATAGAAATGAGGAATTCTCATCCACTCATATCTGATATCCTCGTCAACAGTCATATCCGGTCCATAGTACTGTACATTTAAGTCGTACCATATATTGCACAAATCTTCCTTGGTAACAGTCTCTCCATTTGCTACCTTTTCATGGGCAATATGCTCAAACTCAGCAAACTGAGCCTGACGGAAGAGAGTTGTTCTAAAGCTGTCCAGATAATGACAGGTGAGGTATTTTCTCTCATTGTCATCTGTGCAGTTCTCAAGCATGTAGTGCATGAGAAGCGACTCATTACATGTAGATGCAACCTCTGCCACAAAAATAAGATACTCAGCATATGTAATAGGCTGTGTCTCATTTGAGAAATATGTGTGCATAGCATGACCCATCTCATGGGCAAGTGTGAATACAGAATCCAGATTGTCTACATGGTTTAAAAGCACATATGGATGTGTGCCATAGGCTCCCCATGAGTAGGCTCCACTTCTCTTATTCTCATTCTCATATACATCAATCCAGCCACTCTCCATGCCTTTTTTAAGGATAGAAACATAGTTTTCTCCCATAGGTGCAAGTGCCTTGACTACAAGCTCCTTTGCCTCCTCATATGTATATCTTGTATCAGCATCCTCGACTATTGGAACGAAGAGGTCATACATATGAAGTCTCTCCACCCCAAGCATTTTCTTACGGATTGCCATGTATTTGTGGAGTGCTGGCAAATGTGCATGTACAGTCTCAATCAGGTTATCATATACACTCTCAGGGATGTTTCCATCTGCAAGATACATAGCTCTTGGACTGTCATACTTTCTCATCTTGGCATAGAAGCTGTCATTTTTAAGCTGGGAAATATATGTGGCAGCCAGTGTATTGCTCCATTTCTTATATGTATCATACACACCCTGGAAAGCCTGTTTCCTGAGGCTCTTATCCTTGCTTGTAAGGAAATCAATAAAGTTTCCATGTGTAATCTGAATCTTATTACCCTCAACATCTGTGATGTAAGGAAATCTGATGTCAGCATTATTAAACATAGAGAAAATATTGTCCGGTGCAGATGTCACCTCTCCTGCTGCTGCAAGGATTCTCTCCTCTGGCTCAGAAAGAGTATGTGCCTTTCTCCTCATAACCTCATCAATTACACGCTTGTAATTAAGAAGCTCTGGCTCATCACTGTAGAATTTCTCGAGCCTTCCAGCATCAATGCTTAAAATCTCAGGGTCTGCAAATGCCATGGCACTGCTCACTCCGACTGCAACAGACTCAGCCTTTGCTACATATCCCTGGTATTTGGTGACCGCTGTATCCTGATGTGACCTCTGGTTAGAATACACGATTACTCTTGCCATGTAATATGTAATCTCATCCTTTTTCTTCATAAATGCAAGAAGATTTGATGCACTCTCACCAAGCTTTCCCTGAAACTGTGCAATCTCCTCTCCGAGCTTTACAAGCTTATCTGCTTCCTCCTCCCAGAGTTCATCAGTCTCGTACATATCCTCAAGCTTCCATTTGTATTCCTCTGGAATCTCACTTCTTTTGCGAAGTTTTGTCTCTGCCATTAGCTTTTCCTCATTTCTATTAATATACTATTTCTTTATCAATGTGCCCATTCCGCCTGAAATCTGAGTACCCTCTTTATTGAGCTTGGTAATAAGAACGGACTTGATTGCAGACTCATCAATAAAATCTATCGCAGCTTCAATCTTTGGAGCCATAGTGCCCTCTTCAAACTCACCAGCCTCAAGATATTTCTTTGCATCTGCAACAGATAATGTATCAAGTGGTTTCTCATCAGGAGTTCCGAAATTCAGGCATACCTTATCCACACTGGTTAAAATCACAAGCATATCTGCATCCAAAAGCTCAGCAAGCTTTCCTGCTGCCAGGTCTTTCTCGATAACAGCACTTGCCCCCTGAAGTCTGTTGTCCTGTGAAAGTACAGGTATTCCGCCACCACCGCAGGCTATTACCACCTGGTCAGCATCTGAAAGTGCCTTGATAGCATCAATCTCCACAATATCCATAGGCTTTGGTGCAGCAACGATTCTTCTGTAGCCGCCCTCTACCTCTGTGACATGGTTTCCCTTTGCCTCTTCTTCCTCAGCCTCTTCCTTGGTCATTACACGTCCGATAGTCTTGGTAGGATGATAAAAAGCCTCATCATATGGGTCTACAACAACCTGTGTCAAAACTGTGGAAACAGTCTTATAAATGCCCCTGCTTAAAAGCTCAGTTCTGATTGAATTCTGCAAATCATATCCGATATATCCCTGGCTCATTGCAGAGCATACAGATGTAGGAGTAGCTGTATACTCTGGATAGAGCTTGCAAAACTCTGACATGGCTGTATGAATCATTCCAACCTGTGGTCCGTTACTGTGTGTGATTACAACCTGATAGTCATCTCTTATAAAATCCGCAACAGCCTTGGCAGTGCGCTTTGTCGCTTCCTGCTGCTCTGGCAAAGTTGTACCTAACGCTTCATGGCCTAATGCGATAACAATCTTCTTTTTCTTCATGTCGCCCTCCTAAAAGCATATTCTATGATTAATATATTAATTATGAGATACACTTTAAGATTTGTCAATTCTATTGCTTTTCTACAGAGATAATTTTCCCGGTAAAGGCATCTATTTCAGATAATTCGCCTGTATATGCTACCTTAACCCTGTCTCCCACCTGAACATTATCCAGTCCGTCCGGTTTTGTCCCGAAGCTGAACTCATAAGAATTACCTGAATCATCTGTTACTATAAACATGAAATCCTTGATTTCGTCGATTTTGCCTGTCACTGTCTGCTCTGTGTCTGTATTACCGGTCTGTGTCTTATCATCAGCCCCTGCGCTATCTTCTGATATTGTGTTCTTGTCACCCACACCTGCACTGTCAGCTGAATCTGTACTATCGCTATCATTGTTTGCCTCAGACTGGGCTGTATTTTGAGGTGCCTCTGATTTTGCCCCGCATCCTGCTGCAAAAATTGTACATGTTACTGCTAAAACCGCTAAAATATATTTTTTCTTCATTATGAAATCCTCCGTTTTTCTTTACTTCATCGTACATTATACAAACTTTTAAATTATATTCCACAATATTTGCCAATCTTCATAAAGGCTTCAAAATTTCTTAAATTTTATTCGCTTATTTTAATATATATGGTATAATAAGCCATAAATAAATCACATCAGGAGGCAATTCATTATGTTCTATGAACTCATGCAGACGAAATCCTATCGTCTCGAATCACAAATTTCAATTTTAAAACAAAAACTTAATTCCTATCCATCAGGCAGGCTTATTTTTGTAAACAACGGCGGTTATACCAAGTGGTTTATAAGCGATAATCACACCAGCACCTACCTGCCCAAAAAACAAAAGGCTCTTGCCAGACAATTTGCCGAAAAGGGTTATATTGACGCATATATCAAGGATTTAGAGGTTGAGAAAGAAGCCATCCAGCAATACCTCAAATACTGTGATAATAATGCTGGCCATGTAGCAAAACTAACGACAAATGCAGACTATCTCAAGCTTACCTCTGGCGGCAGTCAGACTGATTGCAGCCACACCAGAGCTTTTGATACCCATCTTTTCAATCATAACGAGTCTGTAATTGCAAAGCTTCTCTTAGAGTATGACATTTCATTTGAATTTAAAGCCCCACTTTTTTTCGATGACATAACCTACTATCCGAGTTTTACAATAAAGCATCCCCAGACCGACGAGCTGGTATACATAGAGATATTTGATTGTATGGAAAACTCCATCTATCGTGCAAACACTTACTTCAAGCTGGATTTGTATGCCTTACACGGAATCCTGCCGGGGAAAAATTTAATTGCCCTGTATGGAAATGAAAATACGCCTGTGAATGTGGCTTATGTGAGAGCTGAGATTGAATATTTTTTCTCTTAGCCGGCTGGCTGCTTATTCCAAGGCACACAGAAAAGCTTGCTGCTGACAACATTTCTGCATACTAACGCAAAAAGTCACCTGCCATAATATATTAAATGGCAGGTGACTTTTTATTTTACACTACTTGCATATTCTATTGGTATTCATCATAGAAGCCTACTGCATATCACTTGCAGAGCTTAATGTAACACTGACATCAGACTCCTGGAAGCCCTGTCCCTGCTGGCGTGAAATAGTAATTGTCACAGTATCTCCAGCTGAGTAAGAGTCAAGAGCACTCTGAAGCTCGTTCATGCTTGTTACAGCATTTCCATCAATAGCAGTGATTACGTCACCCTGCTGTATGCCAGCCTTTGCTGCGCCTGAACCATCTACAACTGAAGCTACATATACACCCTCTGGATAATTATATGCAACCATCTCAGATGTCACATCGCCACCCTTGATTCCAAGGTAAGCAGACTGGGTGTCAACATATGAACCTGTATCGATGAGTTCCTTTATGATTGGCATAGCATAATCCATAGGAATAGCATATCCAATTCCTTCAACCTCTGTCGAAGCATATTTTACAGAGTTAATTCCAATTACCTCACCGTTGGCATTTAAAAGTGCTCCGCCTGAGTTACCTGGGTTTATGGCTGCATCTGTCTGAATCAGGTTATTATTTGTGATAGTCTGGCCTGTTGTCTCATCTGTTGTAGAAACAGAACGGTCAAGGGCAGAAATTACACCAGTTGTAACAGACTGTCCATATCCAAGGGCATTACCAATCGCAATTGCTGCGCTTCCTACCTGATAGCTATCTGATGTACCGATTGTAGCTGTCTTTATAGTAGAAAGAGTCTCATCATCTATATCACTGAGCTTTACCTGTACTACAGCCAGATCGTCAGCAGCATCTGTTCCTCTGATTTCTGCATCTACTACTGTATCATTGCTGAACTGGACTGTAAGTGCCTCTGATGATGCTACAACATGGTTATTTGTAGCTATATAGAGATACTGGCTGTCCTGTCCTATTATAATTCCAGAGCCACAGCTCTCGCTCTCCTGTGACATTGACTGTCCCCAGAATGACTGGTATGTAACAACTGCCTTGTTTGTAATTGCTACTATGCTTGGCATTACCTCGTCTGCGATTGAAGCTACATCTGTCAGGTCTGATGCCTTGCCTGTTGATGTCTGCTTTACATTGGTGCTGTCAGCTGCGTCTGATGAATCGCTTGATGCTACGGTGCTGGTGCTTGATATTCCAAGTGCCTTTGTTCCTGCATAGCTGACACCTGTAAACACTCCACCACCTACAAGTCCGAATACAAGAGCTACCGCAACTGCCTTGCCCATTGTTGCGCCAAATCCACTGTGATTATGAGCTCTTCTTTCTCTCTTCTTTCTCTCTCTTCTCTGCTTTCTATTTACTTTCTCCTGACTGTCATTCGGAGCTGTATTTCCATTGCTGTATGCATTGTAGGTTCCATTTGCAGTGTTATATGTGTTGTATGCACTGCCTGCATTTGCTGTATTGTCTGTGTCATATGTGCTGCCTGCATTTGCTGTACTTCCTGTGTTGTATGTGCTGCCTGCATTTGCTGTACTTCCTGTGCTGTATGCATTGCCTGCGTTTCCAGTACTTCCTGTATTATATGAGCTTCCTGCATTTCCAGCACTTCCTGAACCATAATAAGTTCCGTAGGCATTTGCCTGATTTGTTCCAGAGCTTCCTACATTCTGGTAGCCAGTCTGCTGATTTACATTCTGTCCGTTTGTGTTTTGTCCATTTCCATTGTCCTGTGGCATTCCTGCGTATGGATTGTAATTGTTGTTATCCATAATAATACCCCTTTCTCGGATTGTTTATATCCATTAAATGTTATTTATTATTTGACATGTCTTATCTTTTAACAATTCTGAGTATAGGCATAAACTGTGTTTAAATTGTGACTTTAACCTAAATTAATTATAAATAACAAATCTCCCATACCGCATTGCAGCATGGGAGGTATAGCTTATATCTGTATTCCGTTTTTCTTTAAGAGTGCTCTCGCTGACTCGACAGAATCGGTTCCTGTGGCATTTTTAACCGGAGCAAATTCTTTCTCCCTGTCAACCTCAAAGGAAAGACAATTATCCATCATATAAACCATGTCAAGAATAAGAGTCTCAAACTTGTATGCGTTTGGAGTCTCTGGCTTTACTGCTGTTCCATTTTCATCTATGTATGGAACCTTTTTCTCTACCACATGAAGCGGAAGCTTCTTTTCTGCAATGCCAAAAAGCTTGTCCACTCTGAAGAGATAATTCAGTATTACGCCAAATCCATATAATAAAGTGCCCTTTTCGTCCTTTGCCTCTGCCATCTCAGGTGTAAGCTCATAGTACTCTACGATTGATGGCTTTCCATCCTCAAGACACATAGCTCCAACCCTCTCATAAGGGTCAACCTTGCGGACAACCTTGGCTCCACTCACGCATCCAGACTCAATAGTGGCTCCTACAAATACAGGGTCTGCTATCTGCTGAAGCACATTATCTACAGCAAATACATTGAGCCATTCTATGCCCTTTTCCTTAAGGTCTGCATCCAGTCCAGCCTTGATAAGGGACTTAAACCAGCCACCATTACCGTTTGGTGACATGGCAAGTGAGTCCTCTGCCTCAACAAGCACATTACCATCAAAGTCTACAGCCGGTACCATTTCCTGCACGAAGAATTTCACATAATCTGAATTATATCCAAAGAAATCATGCTCTTTAAAAAATTCTCTGGTCTGCTCATCATTCTTCTCACTGGTCATAATATAAAGAGGAACCCATGCCTCTGCTGCACTTGTAACCTTCTTAAGGTTTGCAATAAGCTGCTCAAAAATGTAAAGCTCTTTGGTCTCTCCAATATTGTACATACCCTTAGCCTTGTCAAAGCCAAGACGTGTGCCCTGACCACCAGCCAGAAGGATTGCTCCCACCCTGCAGTGCTTAATTGCATCAATGCCCACTGCTGTGTATTTATCCTTGTCTGCCTCTATCTCTGAAAGCTCCATTGCACCAAGAGGAGAAAAAGCCCCTCTTTTCTGCTCCTTATTATGAATAGCATCCAGATTTGACCAGTCCATCTCCTCCAGCTGCTTTTCAAGTCTCTCTGGGATGTCCTTTTCTACAAATGCAGATAAGTATTTCTGGTTTGTGCTGTTTATTTTATCAATCACTCTCTGTTCCAATGTAAATAACCTCCGTACATATACCTGTTATTGGTTCTCAGTTTCAGTGTCCTGACTCTTTGACTCCTTATTCTGGGTCTTTGTCGCCTCAGTTCCGTCTGCGCCGACAGTCTCATTATAGTTAGATGTATCTATACCCTCTGTATCCTTAGTAATGCCAGTGGCATTGACAATCTCCTCACTCGTTGCCTTTACAGTATCTGATGGCACATAATCAGCATCATCATAGAGATACTCATGCAGCTGTATAACATTTGTCTCCAAATCTGCTGCAACTACAGTTGAACCACACTTTGGCAGTGAAGCTGTAGCAAGCTTGAATGGGAAGCCTGTTGTCGACTGGATTTCGTATTTATTTACATCCTTTGCCAGTCCTACAAGCTGGGTAATTGAAAGGCTTGTGCTTATATCATCAAATATATCGCTGCACAGGGTGGTAAGGGTCATAACATCTGCTTCCTTTGCCTTTGCAAGCATGGCCTGTATGACAAGTCTCTGTCTTGATGCCCTTAAGAAATCATCTCCTGCTGTATATCTGACACGGGAATAGGCTACTGCCTGTACACCATCAAGGTGGGTCATGCCTCCACCAGTCACATAGCTTGATGAATAGCCTGTTGTCTGCTGTATCTCATCAATATATGGCTGCATAACAGATGCCTCATCAGTTGTCACTTCCAAATCTATACCACCAAGAGCGTCTACTGCTTCTATCAGCGCCCTCCAGTCAACACACACATACTCTGTAATTGTAAGGTCGAGGTTAGCGTTTAACATCTGGACTGCGCTCTCTACTCCGCCCTTTGCATAGGCTGCATTTGCCTTTCTGTATGTGTCATCTCCTATATCCAGATAAGTGTCTCTGTAGACAGATGCAATTTTTACTTCTTTTGTGTCCTCATTTATGCTGGCAATCATAATTGAGTCAGAATTTCCTGTGTTGTAATTTCCATTTGTCCTGTTATCAAGACCAAACAGGGCTATATTGACATAGCCATCCATCGACTCAAGGGCAGCATCACTTAAGTCATCATTGATTCCTGCATCCTTTAAATCAGTAAAATTAATCTTACCAAAGGTCATATTGTATAGTGCCAATACGACCAGAATTATTACAAGCAGAAGAATCTCCACTCCAAAAAGCACAAGCTTCTTCTTTGCTTTCATTTTTTTCCTTCTAGCCATCTTATTATCCTTTTTTCCTACAATGAATATACATCCATGCGTCAGAATAATCTTTTCTCTCTTTCTCACTCATATCTGAGTACTTTGTAAATTCAAGATTAGTGAGCTTCATCTGCTCATTTCCGCATTTGTAACATTCTACGTCCTTGCGGCGGGATACTACACGCACCCAGCCACACTCAGGACATATGTATACTTTCATCATAATTTTTACTCAAACATCTTCAATGTCTCAGCTGATAATTTATCAAGCTTTGCCTGTGAATCTGCAAGTGACTCTCCTTTTACTCCAAAATAGAACTTAATCTTAGGCTCTGTGCCTGAAGGACGCACGCAGCACCAAGCGTTATCTTCAAGTTCATAATACAGTACATTTGAGCTTGGAAGTCCTGTAGGAGCAACCTGACCTGTCACCATATCTTTTCTTGTGTCGTTCTTGTAATCTCTTATGGCAAGAACCTTGTAGTCACCAATCTGGGCTGGTGCCTTTTCTCTTGCATTTGACATAATTGTATCAATCTGGGCAGCACCATCAATACCCTTTAAGGTCATTGTAGATATACCCTCACGGTAATATCCGTACTTCTCATACATATCAATCATGCCATCCCAGAGTGTCTTGCCCTGAGATTTATAGAAAGCAGCAACCTCGCAGAGCATACATACTGCTGCTGGTGCATCCTTATCTCTTGCATATGTTCCTGGAAGACATCCATAACTTTCTTCCATTCCGAATACATAATTATTGCAGCCTGTCTTTTCAAACTTAAGCATCTGCTCACCGATATACTTGAAGCCTGTGAGAACCTCAATAAGCTCAACTCCATATGCAGATGCAATAGCCTTTGCCATGTCTGTAGAAACAATAGACTCTACTAAAGCAGGATTCTCAGGCATGGTATTGTTCTTTGTCTTCTCGCTTAAGATATACTCAGCAATAAGCATAGCTGACATATTTCCTGTGAATGTCACATACTCGCCAGTCTTTGTGTCCTTGCAGTATACACCAAGACGGTCTGCGTCAGGGTCAGTAGCAAGCACGATGTCTGCATCCTTTTCCTTGGCAAGCTTAAGTGCAAGCTCCCACGCATCAGGATTCTCCGGATTAGGATATGGAGCTGTAGGGAAGTTGCCATCTGCTACAGCCTGCTGTGGCTCAATATATACATTTTCAAAACCAAGGTCTGAAAGCACACGCTTTACAGGGCGGAGTCCTGTACCATGAAGTGGTGTGTATACAATCTTGATATCCTTTGCCATGCTCTTAATGATTTCAGGATGAATCGAAAGCTTACGAAGCTCAGAGAAATATCCCTCCTCGACATCATCACTGATTACATTGTAAAGTCCAGCCTTGACTGCCTCATCCTTATCCATGGTCTTAACCATGTCAAATGATGTAACCTTAGCAACCTCAGCCATAATGCTTGTATCGTGAGGTGGTGTCACCTGTGCGCCATCCTCCCAATATACCTTATATCCATTATACTCACGAGGATTGTGACTTGCTGTGATAACAACTCCTGCTAATGTGCCAAGAGTTCTCACTGCATATGAAAGCTCTGGAACCGGAGCCAGCTGTGGGAATACATATGTCTTAATACCGTTAGCATTAAGGCAGAGTGCTGTTGCGTCTGTAAACTCATCATGCATATTTCTTGAATCATGTGCAATGGCAACTCCTCTTTTAGCTGCTTCCTCTCCCTGTGAAAGAATGTAGTTTGCAAGTCCCTGTGTAGCCTGACGGACTGTGTAAATATTCATACGGTTAGTACCAGCACCTATTACACCTCTAAGTCCTGCTGTACCAAACTCTAATGTGCGGTAAAAACGATCCTCTATCTCCTTATCGTCACCCTCAAGAGCCTTAAGCTCAGCCCTTGTAGCCTCATCAAAATAAGGATCTGTACACCACTTTTCATATTCTGCTCTGAAATCCATCTGTCTTATATCCTCCTGATTTTATAATCTAAAACCCTCTCAACAAATCCATGGTTGATTTTATCATAATATTTGTTTTTTGGAAAGATTTAACTATTTAATAACCTATTTATTAATAATCTGCTCTATCTTTGTTTTCATAAGCTCAAATGCCACGTCATTCATTCCACTGTTAATGACAAGATCTGCCAGATACTTTGTAGGCTCTACATATATGTAATGCATAGGCTTTACAGTCTCAAGATACTGTCTGGCAATATCCTCCACATCACGTCCACGCTCTTTTACATCCCTGACCACACGTCTTAAAATACGCTCATCTGCATCTGCCTCAACAAACACCTTAATATCCATCAGGTTTCTCAGCTCGACGTTTTCCAGAGCCAGAATTCCCTCAATCAGAAGTACCTTTCTTGGTTTTACAGTCACGGTTTCCCTGGCACGGGTATGGATAGTGTAGTCATATGTAGGGCTCTCGATGGTTCTGCCCTCCTTGAGTGCCTTCACATGTGAAATCATAAGGTCTGTCTCAAGCGAATCCGGAGAATCATAATTCACCTTTTTTCTCTCCTCAAAGGGAATATCATCCTGTGCCTTATAATAATTATCATGATATAATACGGAAATTTCATCTCCAAAGGCATCCTTAAGTCTGTTTGTAAATGTAGATTTACCAGAACCTGTTCCACCTGCAATTCCTATTACTGTACAATTCATATAATATCCTCTTCATCCTAAATCAATTTATTGATTAACATTTTTCTATCAGTCACACAGTATAGCGCAAATCTTACTTTTTGCCAAGCAATCAGCCAATTTTATCTATATTCTTCTCGCTGCTGTCGCTTATAATATAATGCGGTCTTCTCTTAGTCTCTGTATACGTCTTGCCAATATACTGGCCTATCACCCCCAGGCAGAACAGCTGTATACCGCCTATAAACACAATTATGCAGACTGTTGAAGCCCAGCCTGCAACCGGGTCTCCAAAGACCAGCCTTCTTATCACAATAAAGAGCAATGCCAGAAATGATAAGCCTGTACAGCTGATGCCAAACCATGACGCAACCGCCAGCGGTGCATCTGAAAAATCCACGATTCCCTGTATGGAATACTTTAACAGCTTCCAGAAACTCCACTTGGTTTCTCCTGCTATCCTCTTCACATTCTCATAGGGATACCAGTATGTCCTGTAGCCAATCCAGCCATATATGCCCTTGGAAAATCTGTTCCTCTCACTAATTGCGACAATAGCTTCTGTCATACCCCTGGTCATAAGGCGGTAGTCTCTGGCTCCATCAACTATATCTGCATCCGAAATCCTGTTTATCAGCTTATAAAACTGTCGGGCGCAAAATGAGCGGATTACAGGCTCTCCCTTTCTGGTCACACGCCTTGTAGCCACGCTGTCATATTCTCCAGTCTCAAGTATCTTAAGCATATCCGGCAGCAAGGCTGGCGGATCCTGAAGGTCTGCATCCATCACCGCCACATAATCACCAGTGGCATTACAAAAGCCTGCATACATAGCAGCTTCCTTTCCAAAGTTTCTTGAAAATGATATGTATTTTACCCCAGCCTGTTCTTCACTGAAGCCCTTTATTATCTGTAATGTGTTATCTGTCGAACCATCGTCCACGTAGATTATCTCAAAACAATAGTCCGATAAACCGGACACTATCTTTTTTATTTCCTTATCAAATTCAGGCAGTCCCTCAGCTTCGTTAAAGCAGGGTATAATAAGGCTTACTTTTTTCATGCCCTTTTCCACCTCCTTATGCAGGTTCATTTCTGCTAATTTCTCACCTATACATTTTTCTATACATTATTACAAGTCATTACAAATCCTCTGCACATCATTTGCATATGACAAACAAGCCTGCATCCTTTGTAATCCTAAAGCCCTTATCAGTCTTTTTCTTCACAAAAGTTCTAAACTCATTATATCTGTCGAGAATGTACTGATTCTGGTTCCCGTGACAGGACAAAATGTATGAAATAAGTGCCTCAGGCTCTGTCACAAAAAGCGAATCCTCATACTGTCTCCATTCACAGCAGCCTCCTGGGAAATATGGCATCAGAAGCTCTTTGCCATTTTCCTTGCCAAATTTATCATATAAATGATTCTTTGAAAGCAGAATCCTGTCATCAAAATCCGACACCAGCTGGCTAATTTCTCTCATATGTGAAGTGCCATATGTACTGCTTATAAAGCTGCCACCTGCTTTCAGGCACCTTGCTATCTCTCTTGCGGCCCTGCCCACATCATCACAGTAAAAAAGCACATGATTGGCAATTATGACATCAAAGCTTTCATCTTTATACGGAAGCTTGTTGCAATCTGCGACCTTAAATGCAAACCTCTTATCCTTGGGTCCTATATTTCTCCTTGCATCACGGAGCATTCCCTCGGAAATGTCTGTAAGCGTGACACTTACATTTTCTGGAATTGCATCCATATTCTCACTCCACAGAGAGCCATCTCCACAGCCAACTTCCAGCACTTGCAATTTTCCAATCTGAACAGTGTTCAGCAGTTCTGTTTTACTTTTTTTTATTTGATTACACCGCTCCATGCACTGCTCGAAAACCCAGTTGAACCAGCCCTGCTTGTTCACAGAATACCTCTTGTGGAGATTAATCCTCGATGTGATATTTGACGCATTCTGATACTGGTTCTTAAGGCTCTTTTCCATTCCTGTCATGTGAATAAGGTCAAGCATCTGGTTCCAGTCTATGGTATGCTGCTTCTCAATGGCAAGAGATGTATCCCTGATGGCTTTTTCCACATTCTGCAAATGCTCAATCCTGTCCTGCACCAGCTTCAGCTGTAGGTTAAGGGACTCCGCCATAAAATGATAATCCGAATCATCAATCGTCATCTCCTTTATATCATCAAGGGAGAAGCCCAGATATTTAAGCAGGATAATCTGCTGCAATCTTGCAAAATCAGCATCGGAGTAATACCTGTTGCCATTCTCGTTTCGCACAACCGGCTTTAAAATATTATGTTCATCGTAATACCTGAGTGTTTTCTTGGTGATGTGAGCCATTTTGGCAAACTCACCTGAAGAATATAATTTTTCTTTTTCCATAATGTTATCATAACGTTTTACATGTCTTAACTCAAGAAAAAACTCCCATATCTGCTGCATGTTTTACAGCAATCTATGAGAGCTTTCGTTAAAATCTGAATTGAATTTGCTTACTGCATACAGTTTACTTCCTTATACTTCCACAGCATCTCTGCATGATTCTGCTCTTCAATCTGAATATCTGCAAGAGCTTTTCTGATTGATGGCTCACCGAAAATAAATACATCTGTATTATATTCTCCTGATACAAGCTTTTCTGTGCCTATACAGTCTGTAGCAAGAAAACAGTCGTGCTTCTTATCCTCTGAATCTGCGCAGCAGGCATATGTTGCCTTTGGGTTATAATCAGCCCCCTTGCTGTCATTGCAGTCACACTTTGGAATTTCTCCATCAATCATCTGGGTTAATGTGTCATAGTGCGTCTGCTCTTCCTTGGCAAGCTGGGAAAACAGATTCTTTAAGACCGTATCCTTGGCTTCCTTCTCGTATTTTGTGTACTTATCGATGCAGGACTGCTCCTGGGTGCGTAAGTCCTCTAGGGCTGTGATTTCTTTTGATGTTAATACCATATTATCTACCTCCTGGTGTTTTCCATAGTATTATGGGTAGATTTTTGGGTTTTATACATATTTAGGTTTGTGTAGGAGATTGCGCCAGGGCTGGGCTTGAATTTGTGACGGGTTTCGGATATAAGATTTTCTAAATGTTCTGATTTATGCTTCATAAATTCGACGCAAACGCAAGACCGACAAAACCTGCCACTGGCAGCTTTTGCTGGACACTTTGGCGCATTCGCCATCCATGGCTCAGGTCTCGCTCTCGGCAACATCGTGTTGCCGAGTTGCTATAAAACGTGCAGAACATTAAGAAAATCTAATATCCTCCACAAGTCACAAATTCAAGCCCAGCCCTGGTGCAATCTCTCCTTCTACGTTACCGAATATAGCTGGCAATTTACTTTATTATATTTAGCATGGTCAAAACAATAGAATAATACAAAAATCAATTCAGAATAACAATCGCACAATTTAGGTAAAAGGCAAATATACACCATATCAGGTATGGTATCTGCAGCCGCCCCGCCAGCAAATCACATTCCGTAAACTTCATTATCATTTTTGCCACCGCACATATTAGAAAGGCTAATATGATAAGTGCTATTATTCTGTTTTCAAGCACAAAAAATACCGGTGTCCACAGAAAATTCAGTCCGAGCTGTATCGCATATATAAAGTATGCTTCCATTTTACAGCTGTCTGTGATTCTGTTTTTACTGCATATCAGATATGTACTTACGCCCATCAATATGTAGAGTATTGTCCAGACTATTGGAAAAACTATGGCTGGCGGTGCAAGCACTGGCAGTTCAAGGTCTTTATATGCTGAAAAGGTGTCTGATGATATCAATGCCGAAAATGCTCCGACTGCTAATGGTATTGCCAGGTTTATTACTAATTTTGCTAATTTACTATCCATGGATTTTCCTTTGCTACGCTTATTCTCTTTATTTATTTTATGCTTTATGGATTGATGGTATGACTTTCTAATATAAATAAAATTAGATGTATTGATAGTTTGGACTTTTTTATTTAAAATCAATTGTTTATATCCAAGAAAATGGATAATTTGGATTTTTGATGTGTAATTATTACATTTATTTTCTAATTTTCACTGCGTTTTTTATATTTCATAGCCTTTTAGTATCAAATGGCTTGCTATTTGATAGAAAAGTCCAAAACACATAAATCCTGCCACTGACAGCTTATCTTGCATACTAATGCATTTATAAAAAGCCGTGACGTATTTCTCACACAGCCACGGCTTTTAATAAAAATTAAAATTTGAATGTATTCTCAAGTGTATCCCACTTCTGGTCCTTGTCACTTAAGTTAATTGGTGTTCCATCCTCAAGTGTGTATCCTGAGCCATCTGCGCTTCCTGGATAATCACCCTTAAGCTGTGGCCACTCAATTCCGATTGCTGGGTCATTCCATGCCAATCCACCCTCGTCTCCCTGATGCCAGAAGTCTGTAACCTTATAACAGAACTCTGCTACATCTGAAAGTACAAGGAAACCATGTGCAAAGCCTTCTGGAATAAGGAACTGTACCTTATTCTCCTCTGTCAGCTCTACTCCATACCATTTTCCGTATGTCTTTGAGTCACTTCTTAAGTCTACAGCCACATCAAATACTGAGCCTTTTACTGCACGTACAAGCTTTGCCTGTGGATATTCCTTCTGGAAATGAAGACCTCTTAACACTCCCTTTGTAGAGCATGACTGGTTATCCTGTACGAATACTCTGTCGATTCCAGCTTCCTGCATATCTCTTGAGTTGTATGTCTCCATGAAGTATCCTCTGTTGTCTCCATGAACTGCTGGCTTTATGATGCAGAGACCTTCGATGCCGCCTACGTTCTTTTCAACTGTAATCTGTCCCATGATTATTTCCTTTCCTGGCTTTTAACCTTCAAATATACGTTTTCTATTTATGCCTTTAAGATTTATGCGCCAATATAATATTTTAGAATTCAATCTCATCAAGATAACGGCTAAGCGCATCCTGCCATGTAGGAAGTGGCTTAAATCCGTTTTCTACTAACTTGCTCTTGTCAAGACGGCTGTTAAATGGACGTGCAGCCTTTGATACACCATACTCAGCTGTTGTAACAGGGCTTACTGTAAGTCTGTCCTCTGAGTACTCTGTATGTCCTTTTTCTACTGCC
>CAVFAM010000228.1:0-3856 GCA_963620375.1 Bacteroidaceae bacterium | reverse complement strand
TATTTTATTGATTAATATAAAGTAAAGGTAGGGATGCTGTGCTAAGCCTGGCAGGCGTGTTTGACTTGTGCAGGCTGTTAGATTTTCTTAATGCTCTGTACGTTTCCCAGCAACTCGGCAACAGGACGTTGCCGAGAGTGAAAGCTGAGCCATGGATGGCGAATCTTGAACGATTGCGTCAAGTATAAACCAACAATACCAGAACATTTAGAAAATCTTACACCCGAAACCCGTCAAACACGCCTGCCAGGCTTAGCACAACATCCCGAGCCACAACCAAACATTAAACAAAAAAGAGAGGAGCACGTTATGGCAGAAGCATATAACCACAAAGCCATAGAGAAAAAATGGCAGGAATACTGGGAGAAAAACGAGACATTTAAAACAGACATCTGGGATTTCTCCAAACCAAAATATTACGCTCTTGACATGTTTCCATACCCATCAGGAGTAGGTCTTCATGCAGGACACCCAGAAGGATATACAGCAACAGATATTATGTCAAGAATGAAGAGAATGCAGGGCTACAATGTCCTTCATCCAATGGGCTATGATTCATTTGGATTACCAGCAGAGCAGTATGCAGTTACAACTGGAAACCATCCAAACGGATTTACACAGGAGAATATCAAGACATTCTCAAAGCAGCTTAAGGAATTAGGCTTTGACTATGACTGGTCAAGAGTAATTGCAACAAGCGACCCTAAGTTCTATAAATGGACACAGTGGATTTTTAAACAGCTTTATCTGGATGGATATGCAAAGCATATCGACATGCCAGTTAACTGGTGTGAGGAGCTTGGAACAGTTCTCTCAAATGATGAGGTTATCGATGGCAAGTCTGAGCGTGGAGGCTATCCTGTAGTCCGTAAGAACATGAAGCAGTGGGTTATCGACCAGCCTGCATTTGCAGAGAAGCTTCTTGAGGGGCTTGATGAGATTGACTGGCCAGAGTCTACAAAAGAGATGCAGAGAAACTGGATTGGAAAGAGTACTGGTGTAGAGGTTGACTTCAAGATTGTTGGAGGCGGAGAGTTCTCTATCTTCACAACATGTATTGAGACAATCTATGGTATTACATTTATGGTACTTGCTCCAGACGGAGAGATTGTAAAGGAACTTCTTGACAGGGTAGAAAACCGTGAGGAGGTTCAGGCATATATTGATGAGACACTCAAAAAGAGTGATATGGACAGAACTGAGCTTAACAAGACCAAGTCTGGCTGCGAGCTTAAGGGACTTAAGTGTATCAACCCTGTAAATGGCAAGGAAGTCCGCATGTTTATCGGAGACTTCGTACTGGCAAGCTATGGTACAGGTGCAGTTATGGCTGTTCCAACACATGACCAGAGAGATTTCGAGTATGCCCAGGCACACAATATCGAGATGATTCAGGTTATTGATGGTGCTGATGTATCAGAACATGCCTTTGAAAAGCATGATTATCTTGGCAAGGGCTGCAAGCTCATGAATTCAGAGGAGTTCACAGGCATGGTTGTAGAGGATGCCAAGGAGGCAATCACAGCTAAGCTTGAGAAGATGGGCGTTGCCAGAAGAACTGTAAACTATCGTTTCCGTGAGTGGATTTTTGCCCGTCAGAGATACTGGGGCGAGCCAGTTCCATGTGTATACAAGGAGGATGGCGAGATTTACTTCCTTCCAGATGAGGAGCTTCCACTTGTCCTTCCAGAGCTTGAGGACTACAAGGGACACAATGGCAAGGCACCACTTGAGAATGCAACAGAGTGGAAAAAATATGATAAGAATGGTGTCAAGGGAACCCGTGAGACATCTACAATGCCAGGCTCAGCAGGTTCATCATGGTATTATATGAGATATATTGACCCTGACAATGACAAGGAATTTGCTAATCAGGAGCTTTTAAAGCACTGGCTTCCAGTTGACCTCTATGTAGGAGGACCAGAGCATGCTGTAGGACATCTGATGTATTCAAGAATTTGGAACAGATTCCTCTATGATAAGGGCTTATCACCAGTAAAGGAGCCATTCAAGAAGCTGGTACATCAGGGAATGATTCTTGGCTCAAACGGAATCAAGATGGGTAAGAGATTTCCAGAGTTCGTAGTCAACCCAAGTGACGTAGTAGAGGAATACGGCGCAGATACACTTCGTCTCTATGAGATGTTCATGGGACCACTTGAGGTATCTAAGCCATGGAATGACAACAACGTACAGGGAGCAAAGAGATTCATTACAAGAGTATGGAATTTCTTTACAGAGCCAGAAAACATCACAGATGAAGCAGGCGGACCACTTGAGAGAATCTATCACCAGACTGTTAAAAAAGTCACAAATGACTTTGAGGCACTTGGCTACAATACAGCTATCAGCCAGATGATGATATTCGTAAATGAAGTATATAAGGTAGGAAAATGTCCAAGAGAGTATGCAGAAGGTCTCGTAAAGATGTTCTCATGCGTATGCCCACATGCAGGAGAGGAAATCTGGCAGAGAATGGGACATGATAACACAATCGCCTACGAGCCATGGCCAACATATGAAGAGGCAAAGACTGTAGAAGATACAGTTGAGATAGCAGTTCAGATAAATGGTAAGACCAAGGGCACAATCGCTATTGCAAAGGCTGACCCAAAGGATGAAGTACTTGCCAAAGCAAAAGAAGCTATTGCCGATAAACTCACAGGAAACGTAGTGAAAGAAATCTATGTACCTGGCAAGATTGTAAACATTGTAATGAAATAGTAAACGAATAAATTCGTAAATTTACAATATCAACTTATATTAAACACCCGATATACAGTGTATTTTGCTTTGCAAAACAACTGTATATTGGGTGTTTATACATTACATAAATTATTTGCCTGAGTATATAAAAAACTTCAAGCAACTATATCTATATATTTTCACAACGTAGATGGGAATATTGCACTAAGAATATAGGGCGTATATTACTTGTGGAAGATATTAGATTTCCTTAATGTTCTGTACATAACACAGCAGCTCGGCAACACGATGTTGCCGAGAGTGAGACCTGAGCCATGGATGGCGAATGCGCCAAAGTGTCCGGCAAAAGCTGCCGGTGGCAGGTTTTGTCGGTCGAACGGCTGCGTCATTCATGTTATATTTATATCAGAACATTTAGAAAATCTTATATCTGTAACTCGTAATATACGCCCTATATTCTTAGTGCAATATTCCTACACACCCAGTGAAAAACTATCTCTTAAGCTTGTGCGCCTCCACCGCCGGGTCACTTCCCCTCAGCTTCTGCATTCCCCTCTGAATAGCATCCTTAGAATCCTTCCAGTCCGCATCCTTATTCTTGTAATCGTATTTCTCGATAAACCATGCTATATCCTCATACACACGCTTCATGTTCTCCTGCATCTGAGGCAGCACCATATCATAAAAATCCCTGCGCTCCTTATCATTCAAGTACTCATCAGCACCAGTCAAAAGCACCTTGAAATGGTCGAGGCAGAAGCCCCTGGTCTCAGCCACCTGCCTGCGGAAATCCGCATCCTTTTTGTACATGGAAAAGAAGGTCTTCATATAGGCATTAAAGGTGTTCTGGACGCTGCTGCATATAAAGCAGCTGCTTTCCCTCTGCTCAATCCAGTTTACGATACTGTTTGAGGAGGCTTCATCCTTTTTCTTAAATAAACCAGATTTCTTTACAGAATCAGGCTTAAAATTTTTGAATTCCTTATCCATTTCCTCAATATGACGCATGTAGAGGGTCTTAAGAATCCAGGCATTGCCGAGAGAGTTACCGTAGTCATACATTTTCTTGAAATGGGCACGGCAGAAGCCCTCCTTATCAGTCATATCACGGATGTCTGCCTCCATATAGGAAGCTCCATGCCCCAGTACA
>CAVFAM010000227.1:3950-4614 GCA_963620375.1 Bacteroidaceae bacterium | reverse complement strand
TTTGTGAATATTTTGTAATTCCTTACCTCATGTGGTTTGGATATGTTGCCTGGGATGTTGCCTATACTGCCCTCCACAACAAGAGTGATTTTTATAAGCTGTGCGGCTTCCTCTTTACGGGAATGACAATATTCCTCATAGCTTCAACTGTATATCCAAACGGACACACCCTACGTCCTCTGTATTTTACACACCACAATGTTTTCACTACATTATGTGGCTACCTGTATTCAATTGATACACCGACGAACCTGTTTCCGAGCATACATGTTTACAATTCTATCGGTATACATCTGATGGTAGTAAACAACAAAGATTTGAAGCACAAAAAGACCATACAGGTTGTATCATTTATACTCTGTATCAGCATAATACTTTCGACAATGTTTATAAAACAACACTCAGTATTTGATGTTTCTACAGCAATCATCCTTGCCTTTGTGATGAACCATCTCATTTACGTCCGTGAATGGGGCAAGGTATCTGCCAAGAGCGTGCTGCCACAGCACTAAAACACAATATATGCAAAAAATCAGGGGTTGCAACCGCAGCCCCATTTTTATTACCATGCATACACAAAACCTGCCACTGGCAGTTTCGGTTGGTATCTAGGTATCAATTCTCACATTCATCCATGCGAGCATGTCAGCATATATCTGCTCTT
>CAVFAM010000227.1:2082-3940 GCA_963620375.1 Bacteroidaceae bacterium | reverse complement strand
GCTGCAACCGCAGCCCCTTTTCTATACCTAAACATCAACTATATCTGCCACCGGCAGTTTATTCATAATCAGGTATCAATTCTCACATTCATCCATGCGAGCATGTCAGCATATATCTGCTCTTTTCCGATTTCATTTAATATCTCATGCCTGCAGCCATCATAGAGCTTATAGGTCAAATCTTCCTTGCCGGAAGCCTTAAACATCTCTACGACCTTCATAACGCCCTCACTGCAGCCACCCACAGGGTCATCTGCTCCTGATACAATGAAAATTGGCAGGCGGTTTGGAATCTTATCCACATTCTCCTGCTTACAGGTATAAAATACAGCCTCTGTCAGTCCAATATAACCATTTACAGTAAAAAGGAAGGTACACTTAGGGTCTGCATAATACTTCTTGACAATTGCCTCATCCCTTGTAAGCCAGCTGTTTGACGGGTCCTTTCCAAACATGTCAAACTTCTTGTAATACTTGTCATAGGTCAGGTCTCTTAAAAGCTTGCTTCTGCCATGGCTTCCCTTTATTTTCTTCATGAGCTTTGTGGCTGTAATACCCATCTTTGTGGTATTTTCAGGACTATAGCCTGTACCGCAGATTATGGCACCTCTCAGGTTATCATTATGCACTGACAGGTATTTGCGTAAGAGATATGAGCCCATGCTGTGTCCAAACATAAAGTATGGCACATCTGGCTTGTCCTTCTGTACAAGGCTTCTGAGCTTGTGCATATCCTCAACCAGATAATCGCTAGGGGACTCAACATCTGCGAAAAATCCCCAGTCATCCTTTGTTGTAACAGACTCTCCATGTCCTAAATGGTCATGTCCCACTACCATATAACCATTGTCTGTCATAAACTCTGCAAATGGCTCATAACGCTCTATATACTCAATCATTCCATGAGTAATCTGCAAAATTGCCTTGTAGTCTCCTGCATCAGGGAGCCACTTAACTGCGTGAATGTTTGTTTTTCCATCTATGGATGGAAATGTGAATACCTCTTTCTTCATATTTACTCTCCTATTAATTTGATTTTAAAATCGGGAGAACCTGTCCCACTATTTCCTCCTGATTTTTCTGCTGTGTCTCTATCTCTGTGAACATATCCTCAAGCTGCATCCGATTTCTCTCCTCTGATTTTAAAATCTCCTCTTCCGCATTCTTGAGGTCAACCACATTCTTTTTCAGTTCGGTAAGCGAAGCACTGTCTATGCCAGGGTTTAACTTTGCTGCAAATTCATTGGTCTCACCACACTGCTTCATAAGCTTGGCTGTAGCAATGTTATTTTCCTTTAAAAGACTTACAAGGTGACGAATCTGCTCCTCCATGTAGGCAATCCTCTCATTGGACTCAGCCAGCTCTTCCTTCATAAGCCCTATCTCTGTCTCATAATTTGTGGCATAGGTTCTGATTACCTCACAGGTATCGACAAATGCTTTTCCACTATCTCCCAGCCTGCCAGCCTCAATCGCAGAGTTAAGCGCAAGTACTCCCATTTGCTTGCAGTACTCTGACATTTTACCTATATGACCGGAATACTTCTGGTTTGTCTCCCTCATATTTGAAGGCAGCTCAGACAGATACTTTGAAGGTGATGTGAAATGCTTATTGCCATCAACGAGCTGCATAGCTTCTTCATTCTGCACCTTAACCTGTCCTGTCAGTGTGTCTATGTCAGCCTTCATTCTGGATACTGACTCACTATATTCATCAATTGAGTGTATCAGCGAAGCCTCCACATCAATATTTGATTTTGCCGATTCTGCAACAGAGGCCACATTCTCAGACACCTGATTTGCATACTCTGCTGTCCTGTCACAGGATTCTTTAATCTCAGCCATGCTTGTGTCCAGC
>CAVFAM010000227.1:0-2072 GCA_963620375.1 Bacteroidaceae bacterium | reverse complement strand
CCTTTGAGACATCATGAATAAACTTTTTGTCTGATTCAAGCCTGTCCCTCATTTCAAGAATCTGCTCTGATGTTATCTTATTCTTATTACCAAACATACCAATTATATCCTCCGATACAACACATCATATTAGTTCTATTTTACCATTTACTCACAAAAAAAACTACTGATAATATTGAATTTCAAACTGAAGATTTTCTTCATCCCTGAATGTGTTAATCCTTGGTGCGTAAACCGCTGAAATAATCAGTTTGTTTTCCCTGCCACGCAGGGCAAGCTCTACATCCTCACGGCTGTATTTCTGGCTCAGATATTCCATAAACGAATCTATGTCGCCAAAGAAAATAGCAGCTATAGGCTTTCCATCTGAGGACACAAGGCTGAGCCTTAGTACATTCTGGTTTTTCCCAATCACCCACATTCTGCTTATGTAGAGATTTTTGTCTGCAAACACAGGTCTTGGATTTCCTTTTCCAAATGGCGCAAGTATCTCAAATTCCCTCACAAGCTCCTTTGTCACATAAGAAACTGGCATAGGCACATCAATTTTTACCTTTTCCATCAAATCCTTTGGTGTCAAAGAAGAGTTCTCATTCATTCGTCGCCTGAATTCATCAACATTCTCCTCTGGCAGGGACAGCCCTGCTGCCATTGGATGTCCTCCGAATTTGATAAAGAGCTCCTTGACCTTGCACAACTCCTCATACATGGAATATTCCTCTATGGAACGTCCGGAGCCTTTTACAGAATCACCACTTCTGGTGAGAATAAATACAGGCTTGTGGCAGTACTCTCTCACCCTGCCAGCTATGATTCCTGCAATGCTCTCATGCACATCCGGCAGATAAATCACTACAACAGTATCCCTGTCATAGCCCAGCCTGTCATACTGCCCGATAGCCTCATCCACACCATCCTGGGTCATCTCCTTGCGCTCATCATTTAATGAACACAGTTCAGCTGCCATCTCATTTGCCTTTTCCGGATTTTTCTCCAATAAAAGCTCCAATGCCTTTGTCGCCGTTTCAAGCCTTCCGCTGGCATTTATGCAGGGTCCCAGCACATAGCCAAAGTGGTAGCTCTCTATCTCCTCGGCAGACAGACCACATTGATTTATCAAGGCTCGCATTCCCACGTTCTGGGTATGATGTATACGCTTTAAGCCTTCCTTGACAAGGATTCTGTTTTCGCCATCAAGAGTCATAATATCTCCCACCGTAGCAAATGCGACATTTTCTAAAAGCTCATCCAGCAAATCATCATCTAAATTCATTTTCTTAAACAAGAGGCACATGACCTTCCACGCAACCCCTGCTCCACACAGCTCCTTGTACGGATAAGCACATTCCTCCTGGTGGGGATCCACAATAGCATCCGCCATAGGCTTCTCCTCTGGTATCGCATGGTGGTCTGTCACAAGGACAGTCATCCCAAACTCCTTGGCATGGGCTATCTCAGCTGTGGCTGCAATACCATTGTCACATGTGATTATGGTATCAATTCCGTCATTATGGGCATCATCTATCAGCCTGACATTTAATCCATATCCATCCTTTACCCTGTCAGGTATGACATAGCTCACATCAGCGCCTGCCCTCTCAAGGCACCGCTTTAATATATATGTAGACATGACTCCATCTATATCATAATCACCTACGATTCTGATTGTGGCACCAGCATTGATTTTTTGAATTAAAATATCTGTGAGCCTGTCCCCATCCTTCATCATGGCAGGCTCATAGCAGTCCGACAGGTCGCCCTCCAAAAAGAGACGAATGTCCTCATCCTCAACTATATCCCTGTTTCTGATTACTCTGGCTGTAACCTGATCTATTCCGTATTTTGCGCCGATTTTCTTGAAATCGGCGGCTTTGTTCATCACATACCACTGCTGCATATTAATACTGTACTTCCTCCAAAATCAGACCCTGAGGTGGAGCGGTATAGCCTGCCACCTCCCGGTCTTTTGCATTTAATATCTCTGTGACATCCTCTGGTCTTTTGTCTCCTCTTCCGACTTCAATCAGAGTGCCTGTCAGTATTCTTATCATGTTCTGCAAAAATCCATCACC
>CAVFAM010000226.1:0-4960 GCA_963620375.1 Bacteroidaceae bacterium | reverse complement strand
CGATAGTTGAATACTATTACAACCAGTTTGAATCAGGAAAGATGAGCGAGGAAGATGCAAAGACCGAAGCACTTGAGACCTTAAGGAACTTCAGATATGGTGATGAGGGCGACGGTTACATATGGGTTGATGACACAGACTACAATCTTGTCATGCATCCAATCCTGCCAGATCAGGAAGGCACCAACCGATATGAGCTCCAGGATAACAACGGTGTAATGATTATCCAGGAAATCATGAAGGTAGCCAGGGATGGCGGTTATAACGAATTCATCTTCACGAAATCAGATGGTGTAACAGAAGCACCAAAGGTAGCCTACAGCAAGGAATTCGAGCCTTGGAGCTGGGTACTCACCACAGGCTGTTACACAGACGATATTAATGCTAATATCGATGCAAGCGCAAACACAGAGAAAATCAACAACACCTTTAGCACCAGTACACTGATTATGATTGTTGAGAGCATCCTGCTTATAGTAATCATGATGATTTTATCTATAATCATAGTAAAGCATATGGTAAAGGTTCTCGAAGTCGTAAAAGGAAAGCTTGAGGATATATCATCAGGAAACCTCACAGAGACACTCAATCCTGAGTTTTCAAACCGCTCAGATGAGCTTGGCGAGATGATAAAGCATACCAATGAATCGATGGCAAGCTTTAGAGCGATAATCAAGGGCAGCCTTACTACTTCAAGGGATGTAACGACTTCAACTGACAGCGTAAAGGGAATCACAGATTCCGCAATGGAGGCAACTACCCAGATTGCACAGGCAATCGAAGGTGTGGCAAATGAAGCCACCCGCCAGGTTGACTCAATCAATGAAATGCTTAACACAGTTAAAGCAATCCAGAATGGAACCGAAGAAATCACAAATGCCGCAGATGGCATAAGCAGCAGTACAGACCGACTGAGTGAAAACTCAAGAAACATGAAGAAGCACATAGAGGCTATGTCACAGGGAAGCTCACAGATGACCGAAAATGTCACAACTATTGCGGCAAGGGTAGCTGAGACAAACCAGACCATAGCCCAGATGTCAGAAATCCTCTCAAGCATTGAGGAGATTGCATCAGAGACAAACCTCCTTGCACTTAACGCTTCTATCGAGGCTGCAAGAGCTGGTGAAGCCGGTAAGGGATTTGCAGTAGTAGCAGACAGTATCAAGGGATTGTCAGAGAATACTTCCAAGGAGCTTGAGCGAATCAAGACCATCATCACAGCTCTGGTTGCAGGCTTTGATGAATGTACGAAGTGTATAGACCTTGTAGTAAACAGTAATCAGACAAACATTGAGGATACAAACGAAGTAATCGAATCATTCTCACTTATTGAGAGTGGTATATCAGAGACAAACGACATGGTATCAAAGATTTCATCTGTTATCTCTGATACAATAAACGAGATTGATTCTGTATCTAATCAGGTAGCAGAGGTTGAAAAGAGTGCCGAGAGCACAGCCGCAGCCAGCGAAGAGGTAACAGCCTCTACACAGGAGCTTGCAGCACTTATGCACTCTGTAGATGATGATATAAATACATTGTCTAACAGCTCTCATGACCTGGTATCTAAGCTCGATAGATTCTCGGTATAGTATAAACACAGTAGCTACAATAAATTAATTATATACGACATATAAACTCAAAGAAGCTGCCCATTGTGGCAGCTTCTTATATGCCTATATACATGGAACGATGCCTGTTGCAAGTTTTATATATCTATGTAAGTATTTTCCTCTTATTTCCCCACACAGGTATTCCAGAACGCTATAGCAACCAACCGAACCTGTCACTGGCAGGTTTTTATGTATGCACGGTAACAAAAAAGGTTCAGGATAGTCAAATCTCATTTGATATCCTGAACCCTTTTTATCCCTGTATCTCTTCTCTGCATATACCACACAGGCTAACATATCTGTCTGCCCTATGTCTCTATGCTCTTAGTGTCTCTCTCTTAGTCCTCAGTCAATACGAACTTAGCAACGATTCCGTCCATTGTAGAAGCCTGTGCTGAAAGCTCCTCACTTGTTGCTGAAGTCTCCTCAGCAGTTGCTGAGTTTGTCTGAATAATATCTGCAATACGAGTTACGCCTGCATCAGCCTGTCCCATAGCCTCTGCCTGCTGTACTGCTGTCTCGCTGATACCCTTAGATGAAGTTGCGATATTGTGAATAGCCTCAACTACATCTACGATAACCTGCTCTGTCTGCTCTACAGCCTTGCTTCCAATCTCAATCTCATGGATAGAGCCTTCAATCAGCTCTCTAGTATTTACAGCAGCCTCTGCACTCTGCTCAGCCAATGTACGAATCTGGTCTGCAACGACTGCGAAGCCTCTACCAGCCTCACCAGCTCTTGCAGCCTCGATTGATGCATTGAGTGATAAGAGGTTTGTCTGGCTTGCGATACTCTCAATCTCTGTGATAACTGAACCAATCTTTAATGATGTCTCATTGATTCTGTTCATAGCCTCAACCATGACAGCCATCTCTTCACGGCTTCCCTCTGCATTGCCTGCAACACGCTCAGCCTCTACATAAGCATCATTTGTCAGCTTAACTGTATTACTTAAACCATTTGTAATCTCATCAATTGTAGCCTGCATCTCCTCTGCTGATGCTGCCTGATCTGTAGCACCCTCAGCAAGTGCCTGTGATGCCTCAGCCAGGTTCTGTGCTCCGACAGAAACCATTTCAGAAGCCTGCTTAACCTCTTTTAAGGTCTCATCCATCTGAACCTTCATATCACGGATAGCCATAAGCAGTGGATTGAAATCTCCTACATATGCCTCCTCACATGATGTATGGATGTCGAAGTTACCATTTGCCATCTCTCCGAGGAGAGCTTCCATATCGTTCATAATCTGAACCAGCTTGCCGATTGTATCATTAGCTGATCTAATCATGTCGCCAACTTCATCATTTCTATCATACTCTGGCATTGGAGACTCCAAATCTCCCTGTGCAAAGCTCTCTAATCTGTCTGCAAGTGCATTAAGTGGAACTGCAATTCCATCTGCAACTACATTGCCAATTCTCTTTGCAATTACAAATGCTGCAACTAAAATAATAACAATCAAAAGAATAGCTGCAAGCTCTAAGACTTTAAGTGTAGCCTGAGTCTTATCCCCTAACTGGATATTAGCCTGCATCAACGAATCAAATGCCTCTTCAACTGCTGAATAAGCAGGTTCCATCTCATCAAACGCCATCTCCTGTGCCTGAAGTGATTCCTCCTGTGAATCAGTAGCACCAAGACTTATAATCTTCTGGTCAACTGCAAGGAAATTATCAAGAGTTGTCTGAATCTCCTCGAAATCCTTACGTCCAGTCTCTGTCACAATAGTTGCTTCGATTTCAGGAAGCTTAGCCTGTAAATTTGCTACAGCTTCATCATGTAAATCAACCATGTCCTGTATACGTTCTGAATCAGTATAACCAATAGCACCTCTTGTGGCACTTCTGATATCAGCAAGCTCTGTCATCGCTATACCGATATCTCCCTGTGGGAATGCGTAGTATGTAAGTACCCTGTTGTACTGTGATGCCACAACAAATAATAAAATTGCTGCAAGCACTGCTGCCGCTCCCGCCATTGTAACTGTGATTGTTGAACTCTTGTTAAGTCGTTCCTTAATTCTGAGCTTCATCAATCCATCAATCATTCCATTTTTCTTTTGTTTCATGAGAACCTCTCCTCCTAATTAATCATCTTAGTACTAGAGTACCATTGTATAGTACACTTGTCAACTGTAAACTTACCATAATAATGCACAAAACTTAAGCTAGAGAAAAGCTGCCACCAGCCGGCAGCTTTCCTGCATACTTTGGTAAAAAAACGATACCATGAAATACATGATTTCATGATATCGCTTAATGTTTAGCTATTAATCAACTTCAAATCTCTGAACCAAATCATTCAGTGAAACTGCCTCTGCTGCAAGCTCCTCACTTGTTGCTGAGGTCTCCTGAGCCATAGCTGAATTATCCTGTACGTTCTGTGACATTTCCTGAATAGCATCACGAATCTGGTCGATGTTTTCCAGCTGTGCATCTGCCATCTGGGCTGTATCCTGAATCATGCCATTTGCTACTCTTACACTCTCAACAGCCTTGTCAAGAGAATCCATAACGCCATTTACAATCTGATTTCCCTTTTCAATCTCTTCAAGAGAAATGTTAATCAAATTGCTTGTCATGCTTACGGCATTAGCACTCTCGTTTGCAAGTCCTCCAATCTCACCGGCAACAACCGCAAAGCCCTTTCCTGCCTCACCAGCTCTGGCAGCCTCGATTGAAGCATTGAGTGACAGGAGGTTTGTCTGGCTTGCGATATCCTCAATAGCCTTGATGATACCAACAACCTGCTTTGAAGACTCCTGAATTTTGTCCATAGCTTCACGCATGAGGTTCATCTGATCCTTGCTTGCTTCCATAACATCTGCTACTTCATTAGTATATGCGGCAGACTTATCTGAATTTTCCTTGTTATCTCTTACCTGGTCAGCAACAGTTGTTGCAGAAGCGAGAAGCTCCTCAATGGCTGCTGACTGTGTCTCTGCATTTTCTGCCATGCTCTGGGCTGCATTTGCCAGATCATCACTTCCTGCAGATACCTGCTTTGCACCCTCTACGATATTTGTCATAACGTCTGACATTGAATCAGATATATTGATAAGTGCATCCTTTACCTTCTGGAATTCACCTACATATGCGTACTTGAGGTTAATCTTGAGTTTTCCGTCTGCCATGGCAGCAAGTACTTCTGAAATCTCATCAATATAATCAATGTACTCTTTGAGTCTGTCTACTGTCTTGCCGATTGAATCACCAAGTACTCCGACCTCATCATCTGAGTGGCTGTGGATTGTGACATCCAGATTACCATTTGCAAGCTCGATTGCTGCATCGTTTAACTCTGAAAGTGGCTTTACAATCTGTCCTGAAAGCTTACCAATAAG
>CAVFAM010000225.1:2962-3857 GCA_963620375.1 Bacteroidaceae bacterium | reverse complement strand
CAACTATTTATAATATAAGCGGTATCATAGACCAGGGTATTTTCAAAAAGGTCGCCCTGATGCAGGGCTATGCCAATGATGATGTGGAAGTCTGGTGGGGAGTATTTTCGGGAAAATATAAGCTCCTTATTAATGTGCCGATTTCCATTGCGTCAGCCATGGCAGCATCTGCGGTGCCTACACTTACATCAAGCTTTTCAAGCGGAGATACCCAGGGGGTGAGGACACAGATAAATGCGGCGATGAGGTTTGTCATGGTGATTGCCTTCCCTAGTGCAGTGGGTATAGCAGTGCTGGCAACGCCTATATTTACCCTGCTTTTCCCAAGTACAATCAGTACAGTGGGACTTGCAACAAATATGATGTGGGTTGGTGCTGTGGCAGTAGTTTTCTATTCAATGTCTACACTGTCAAATGGCTTGCTGCAGGGTATAAACAGGCTTAAGGTGCCGGTTGTAAATGCAGCTATTGCACTGGTGACCCATGTTATCCTGCTGCTTGCGCTTATGCTGTTTTTCAGACTTAATATTTATGCGGTTGTAATAGCAAATGCCTTTTTCTCGCTGCTCATGTGCTTCTTAAATGCCAGGGCGCTGGCAAAATACAGTGGTTATAAGCAGGAGATTGTAAAGACCTTTATAATACCTGCTGTGTGCTCCCTTATAATGGGGGTGGCGGCACTTGGAGTCTACAAGGGGCTGTTTGCATTGACTAAAATTGTTGCTGTATCCTTGGTCGCAGCCGTACTTGTGGCAGTGCTTGTGTATGCGGTGGCATTGCTTCTGCTTAAGGGTCTCACAGAGGAGGAAATCCTTAAATTTCCTAAGGGAGCCCTGCTGGTCAGAATTGCAAAGAAAGCTCATTTATTATAATTGAATATATAATCAAAAAATGC
>CAVFAM010000225.1:0-2952 GCA_963620375.1 Bacteroidaceae bacterium | reverse complement strand
TACTTATACAGGGTGATTAATATGAATCGAAGTATGAGTATCTGTTTTATTGTTTTATCAGTAGTTGTGATAATACTTTTGACACTGCACATAAGAAAAGAAGAAAAAATGATGGTGAAGCCGCAGACAACAGAATACGAGGAGACTGAGAAAGCCATTCAGGTAAACAATGAGAGCCAGTATTATGAGTATGTCATAAAATGTATTGATAAGCGGCTGGAGGTGTTTAAGAATGATGGAACTGTCTATATGGAATCAGGAATATCCTATGAGGAGCTGCCAGACCAGATAAAGAGCCAGGTGGATGAGGGGCTTAAGATAAAGGATGACCTGCAGCTATACGACTTTCTGGAGAGTTATTCGAGTTAGTCGGTTGAATGTTTAATACCCTTATGCTAAAATGTTACGCGAGAATAAAATGAGGTGTAATATGGCCAATAAAGGGTATATAGCATTTGACCTTGCTGTGGTTGGAGCAGGAGCCGCAGGCTTTATGTCTGCAATAACAGCTGCAAGAAACGGCATGAGGGTCGCAATAATCGAACATAAGGACAGACCGGGCAAAAAAATCCTTGCCACTGGAAATGGAAGGTGCAATTTCACGAATGAATGTATGGGCACAGAGTATTTCCGGGGAAACATAAAGCTTATAGAGACAGCCCTTGGCAGGTTTGACCAGAGGGCTACAATAGATTTCTTTGCAGGGCTTGGCGTGGTTCCAAAGAATAAAAACGGATATTATTATCCGAATTCTGAGTCGGCAGCATCCATACTAAAGGCTTTGGAAATGGAGGCTAAGAGACTTGGAATTAAGGTGTATACATCCGTAGAAATTCTTGATATCAGACCAGACCAGACCGGCTTTGAGATACTTGTAAGTGGCTTTAAGTATGTGTGCAAAAAGCTTATAATTGCCACAGGACTGCTTGCAAGCCCTAAGCTTGGCAGTGATGGAAATCTTTTTCCAATCATAGAGAGGATGGGACATAGCTTTACAAGGCTTAATCCTGCCCTCTGTGGACTTAAATGCCACGGCTTTGATTTTAAGAGGGCATCAGGTGTCAGGTGTCAGGCTGTGGTGACAGCTTACGTTGATGACAGTCCAGTCTCAAGCGACAGGGGAGAGCTTCAAATTGCGGATTATGGGATTTCGGGAATACCAGTTTTCCAGATAAGCAGGTTTGCGGCTGACGCTGTGGTTTCCAATAGCAGGTGCTGCATAGAGGTGGATTTCTGTCCGGAATATACTGAGACAGAGCTTGCCGGGCTGCTTTTAAAATATCAGCAATCCATGGACGGCAGCTTTAATTTTACAGATTTACTTAATGGTATATTTAATGAGAAGCTCGCTATAGCTCTTCTTAAGCATGCAGGTATATCTGAGAAAAAGCAAATCAGTGATATAGAAGCGGGAGAGATAGAGGAGCTTGTTAAATCTGTAAAACAGACAAGACTGTATGTGGATGGTACAAGAGGCTTTGAGTACGCACAAGTTTGTGCTGGTGGAATCAGGACAGAGGAAATAGATATTGAAACCCTTGAGTCAGGGCTTGTAAAAAATATGTATTTTGCAGGAGAAATCCTTGATGTGGATGGTATCTGCGGAGGATACAATCTGCAGTGGGCATGGACAAGCGGTTTTATAGCAGGAAGTAGTGTAAGCAGATAATGATAAAATTAAATCAGGTAAAAATGAGCATTTCACATACGGATAGTGATTTGCAGGACAAGATAAGAAAGACCCTAAAATTAAATAATAACAATTTTACATATAAGATTCTCAAAAAATCAGTGGATGCAAGAAAGAAGCCGGAGCTTTTCTATGTGTATTCTCTGGCAGTATCTGGTGTAAATGATGAGAAAATACTTGCTAAGGCTAAAAACTCAAATATATGTCTCTATAAGGAGAAGCAATATGCCCTTCCAGAGCATGGAGATAACGCCTTTAAGGGAAGACCTGTTGTAATAGGAGCCGGTCCGGCAGGTCTTTTTTGTGCGTATATTTTGTGTCAGGCAGGCTACAGCCCTATTGTCATAGAGCGGGGCAAGGCTGTAGAGGACAGGAAAAAGGACGTGGAGGATTTCTGGAAAACGGGTCTGCTTAATCCTGCTTCAAATGTGCAGTTTGGAGAGGGAGGCGCTGGTACCTTTTCTGATGGCAAGCTCAATACGGCTGTCAAAGACCCCAGCGGCAGAAATAATTATGTGCTTGAGACCTTCGTGAGATTTGGGGCGCAGGATAAGATTTTATATGACAATAAGCCCCATATCGGCACAGATGTCCTGTCAGAGGTTATTGCAAACATGCGTAAATTCCTGATTGAAAAGGGCACAACATTTATGTTTGAGACCTGTGTCAGGGATTTTGAAATAGAAGCAGATGTAGAAAAGGCTGGTAAAATCAAGGCTCTGCTGTGTCAGGACAAGGACAGGAAGGAATTTAGGATAGAGACGGATCTGGCAGTGCTTGCAATCGGTCACAGTTCAAGGGACACCTTTAATTCACTAAATAAGAATAAGATATACATGGAAGCCAAAAACTTTGCTGTAGGTTTCAGGGTTGAACACCCACAGCAGATGATAAATAATGCCATGTATGGCGAGAACTATCCTGATTTCTTACCGGCATCAAGCTACAAGGTGACATCTAATTTTCCTAACGGAAGAGGCGTGTATTCCTTCTGCATGTGTCCGGGAGGCTATGTGGTTAATTCATCTTCAGAAGAAGGCAGGACAGTTGTCAACGGCATGAGCTATTCTGGTCGAAACGGAAGCAATGCCAACAGCGCCATAATTGTGTCTGTATCACCGGAGGATTTTGGAGCAGATGACGCCTTAGCAGGAGTGAGATTTCAGCAGATGCTTGAGGAGAAAAACTATAAGCTTTGCAAGGGTAAAATCCCACAGCAGCTCTTTGGGGATTTCTGCGAGGACAGGGCTACAGTCCAGTAT
>CAVFAM010000224.1:0-3335 GCA_963620375.1 Bacteroidaceae bacterium | reverse complement strand
GTATTAACTTTGACCACAAACCTTCTGCCAGAGAAATTAATCTGGCTTTTTCAGAAAAGATGGCTCTTAATGATGAGGCTTCCGCTCCGAATGGCACCCTAGAATTTTACGCAGATAAATACATTGATAAGCTCCGGAGGGAAAAGAAAAGCCCTACTACTATCAATGGCTATTCTTCTATCAAGAGAAATACTCCTCACTGGTTTTTGTGTACAGATTTACAAAAGTTAATTCCTGATGATGTTAAACGCGCTGTAAGTGAGTATGGTGAAACTCGTGCACCTAAGACCACAAAGTCTTTTTATTCATTCTGGAAGTGCGTAATCGAGTCATATCGCCCTTATATTAAGTTAATGGTAGAATTGCCCACTGCACAGAAAAAACACGAATATCACCCTACTACAAAGGATGTAGCACGCATACTTGAGTATGCTTCTGACAGCAGATATTATGTTGCGCTCCGACTAGCTTCTATGGGATTAAGAAGAGGTGAAACTTGCGCCCTGTCATCTGCTGACCTAAATGAGGACAATCTGCTCACTATCAACAAGGATATGGTCGTGGATGAAAACCACAAACAGATAATAAAGCATACACCCAAAACAGATGCTTCTAACAGGCGTATACTAATTCCTTCTGATGTGGCAGACCTTATCAGGCAAAATGGTGTAGCCTTTAGCGGAAACATGCATACCATTAATGAATACCTGCACAAGTGCCAGGATGCATTGGATATTCCAAGATTTCGCCTACATGTATTGCGCCACTTTGCCGCAGCCTATCTTCTCAAGAATGGATTTAATTCTATCCAGATTGAGGATTATATGGGATGGGAACATGGAAGTAGTGTAATGCAAAAAGTATATGCATACAATCTGGATCCACATGAGAGTCAGCAGGATATAGCTTCTGTATTTTCAAAACTATAACATATAAAAAGTGATTTGCCCATCTAGCCTATAAAATACCACTCAAAAAGACCACTTTTGTATTAAATAGCCTTTAAAAATGGCAAACAGCTCTTAAAAATGAGTATAGAAAAATCCCTTGAAATTAGCCTTTACCTTAGTAAATCCGCTAATTTCAAGGGATTTTTCAAAGTGGACTAGACGGGAGTCGAACCCGTGTCCGAAAATCAATCCCCTGTCCTTCTACGAGTGTAGTTTATCCTTAAACATTCCCTCCACCACTCAGGAACAAACAACCGAGTGGCTTTAGTAGCTTCATGTTACGCCCATATGCTCAAAGCTTTGCATAAGTCGTTTCTCACATAGTCGAAGCCCAGATTCTAAAGTGTGAGTGCTTTAGAGTGGACTGCTGCAACTAGGCAGCGTATGCTAAATTATCTTCAGCGTTTAATTTTAAGTTGGCCATTTAACGCATTACCATACGACTCGCTTCTCCAGCTTCATAATCCCCGTCGAAACCTTTACTAGCCCATATTCAATTATTTGCGGGGATTATGAAGCTACGCTTCATCTTCTCCGCTCCGCTTCGGTCGTTCCAAAACAGACGTCCCCCGGACGTCTTGGAACCCGTTGAAACCTTTACTAGCCCATATTCAATTTTCATTTTTTATCCAAGATTGCGGATTTTGAAATCCCTCTCAGCTTCACGCCTCTGGTCTTTCTTCGCAATATCCTGTCTCTTGTCATACAATTTCTTTCCTCGTGCGAGAGCAATCTCTACCTTCACAAGGCTTCCCTTAAAGTATACCTCAACCGGGACGATTGTATAACCCTTTTCTTTTATCTTGCCTGTCAGCTTTTCAATCTCCTTTTTGTGGAGCAGAAGCTTCTTGGGTCTCAGTGGGTCTTTATTAAAGATATTAGCCTTTTCATACGGAGTGATGTGCATACCATAGAGATATACCTCTCCGTTTTCGATTCGGATAAAGGCTTCCTTAATACTGCCCTTGCCCATTCTCAGGGATTTGACCTCTGTTCCGGCAAGTGAGATGCCAGCTTCGTATTTTTCATCAAGAAAGTAATCGTGATATACCTTCTTGTTATTGGCTATTAACTTTTTAGGCTCCTTAGCCATAACGGCACCTCCTTATTTCATACACCAAAGGCTTTTATCCTTCCAGTGCGTTCTTCATTGTAGCACACTTTTTTCCTATTAACAACACGTTTTTATCGACATTTTAGCTAAAAGCCATTAAACTATAATTACTGATGAAAAGAGGTAAGCGATATGGCTGAAAATAAATCAAAACGTGGCAAGCGCTCAAGTGAGTCTGCTTTAGTATCACAGAATATAAACGCATACATAATAAAAGTCCTTAAGACATTTTCTACACCAAATGACCCCTTTACCGCACCAAGGGTCTGTGACATCATAAACTCTACCGGTCACACAAATGTTGCCCGCCAGACCATAGCCAAGAAGCTTGAGGAGCTGTATGATTTTTATCTCAACAGTCCTGATATATTTTTTGAGGTATATGGTGGCAGCATAAGAAAATATTACTTGGACAGTGTAAACTCTACCAGAAGCAATAAAAAATACATTGATTTTGAAGACTACAGCCCTTTCCCTGATGATAAGGAAGAGGCGCAGAAGTCTCCTAGCTCATACTATGCCTTTATTCCAAAATACACTGCTGAGGAATACTTCATCCTGCAAAGCGGCGTTATGACCAATCCCTATTTTTCCCAGAAGAACACCCTTCATATACTGGAAAAACTGTCAAAGGATTTTTATAATTCAAAATATAACGACATCACTGAGCAGGAAAAAAGCTCTGTCTTAAGTAATATGCGCATAAATGACGATTCTGCCCAATTAATCGGCAACCTGGAGAAGCTCGTAGCCTGTTTTAATATGAAGGTTCAGCTTGAGATAAACTACGGCAAATATTATTTTGATGCCCCAAGCTCTGCCATAAAGCTCATGCCGAGGAAAACTGCTCCAAACGGCTCCCCTGTATACTCCCATGTGGACCCGGTCTGTATACTGGAGGCCAACGGCTTTTATTATCTGATTGCCCACACTGACAAGTCAAAGGATGCAGGCGATGTAATATCCTACAGGGTTGACCGTATAATCTCAATCCGTGTCTGCAGGGACTCGATTTCAAATAAGCCCCTTCCCCTTGACAAGGATGTGCTCAGATACCGCAGCCAGTTTTCGGCTTTGGACTATATAAAGCACCACCCTGTCATGTATGCAGGAGACAAGACTAATATCAAAATGCTGGTACAGGAGACCAAGACCTTTTCCCCTGTCAACGCCCTGCTTGACACCTTTGGCAGGCAGATTACTATCCGTCCTGTGACTGATGGTGAAGCCAGCCAGTATCTCAAGGCTTCTGTAAATGAGCTTAAGGCAAG
>CAVFAM010000223.1:0-5263 GCA_963620375.1 Bacteroidaceae bacterium | reverse complement strand
ATATATGGCAAGTCCGCCCTGCCTGATGTTAAAGACACTGAGCAAATCATCCTTATACAAATCCCATCTGAATATCACATAGTAGATTCTGGCACCTATCACTGAACAGATGATGGCAACAATTGCCAGGTCAAAGTATGTGTCAGGATTCTGCCCTGTCTTTTTTGCCACCAGACAGGCTATGCCGATTCCTGCCAGCATGCCAAGTGCAATTATTATTCCATAGTAGGCAATGGAAAAATTGCCTATCATTATGTTTTTTCCAACATGCTCCAGTGAAATATGTAGGTGAGGAAAATTAATATTATAATCCATATTGTCTCCTTACAAAACGAAGGCAGGCATTAATCCCACCTTCATTTATATTTGATAACTTTTAATAACTGCTATCTCTCAAAGCTTGAGCACTCTGTCTCTCGCGCTTCGTCTGCATGACCGCCAGCGATTCCTATGTGCTTTGCAGTACACTTGTTGGAATCGTTGTATCTACATTCGCAAGCCTCACATGCCACATCTGTTGCCTTTGTGGTACAGCAATGTGATACATTTAAAGCTCCATCAGAAGTCTTAAGCAGAAAGCTTCCACAATTTGTCTCTGATGGCACTACTGCATCATCACCCTTAACAGAAATGTCATTACGGCTGCAGCATTTGTCGTTATTGTAGGCACAATTAACGACAGTACAATCTAAATTTGTCATACTCATACCTCCTTTTCCTGTGCAAAGGATAGTATGCGTATAATCCAAATTTTTATGTTATTTATTTATGCTTTTCTTCCTCTGGAAGCTCTGTACGGATTTCCTTTGTACGGATTTCCTTGCAAATCTGGTCAATAAAGTCAGCAAGTGGCTTAGTTCCCTCGTTGCCCTCATAACGACTTCTTACAGAAACTGTTCCATCCTGTTCCTCCTGAGCACCGACTACGAGCATGTATGGAAGCTTGTCAAGACGAGCCTCTCTAATCTTGTAGCCAATCTTCTCAGCTCTGTTGTCTACTGTTACATCCACATCATTTTTCTTAAGCTCAGCAGCAACCTGATTTGCATAATCGATGTACTTTTCAGAGATTGGAAGTACTCTTACCTGCTCTGGGCAGAGCCATGTAGGGAATTTGCCTGCATAATGCTCGATAAGCCATGCAAGTGTTCTCTCATAACATCCCATAGATGTTCTGTGGATAATCCATGGAAGCTTCTTCTCACCATTCTCATCAATGTAGTACATGCCAAACTTCTCTGCTGATGCACAGTCAAGCTGGATTGTAACCATTGTATCTTCTTTTCCGTATACATTTTTTGCCTGAATATCAATCTTAGGACCATAGAAAGCAGCCTCTCCATCAGCCTCTGTGTACTTGATGTTGTTCTTGTCCATAACATCTCTTAAGTACTGCTGTGTAGAGTTCCAGTACTCCTCGTCTCCGAGGTACTTGTCTGTATTGTTTGGATCCCACTTAGAGAGACGGTATGTTACATCACCATCGATTCCAAGTGTTGTCATAACATAATGGCATAACTCTGTACATCTTGTAAGCTCTTCCTCTGCCTGCTCTGGTGTGAGGATGATATGAGCCTCTGTGATTGTAAACTGACGCACACGAGTAAGTCCATGCATCTCTCCTGAATCCTCATTACGGAAAAGTGTAGATGTCTCAGCCATTCTGTATGGGAGGTCTCTGTATGAGTGCTGCTCATTCATGTATACATAATACTGGAATGGGCATGTCATAGGACGAAGAGCCATTGTCTCCTTGTCATCATCATCCTTGTTTAAGATGAACATGCCATCCATGTAGTGATCCCAGTGTCCTGAAATCTTATAGAGGTCTGATTTTGCCATAAGTGGTGTACGAGTACGCACATATCCCCACTCCTTATCCTCAAGGTCTTCCATCCATCTCTGGAGCTTCATAATCATTTTTGTTCCCTTTGGTGTAAAAAGTGGAAGTCCCTGTCCGATTACATCAACAGTTGTGAAAAGCCCCATCTCTCTTCCGAGCTTGTTGTGGTCACGGTTCTTAGCATCCTCTCTTCTTGCAAGGTCAGCCTGTAATTCATCTTTTGAGTTAAAAGCTGTACCATAGATTCTCTGGAGACGAGCCTTGTTTGAATCACCTCTCCAGTATGCCATTGATGAAGAAATAAGCTTGAATGCCTTAACCTGCTTTGTGCTCATAAGGTGTGGTCCTGCACATAAATCTACGAAATCTCCCTGGTCATAGAAGGAAATCTCAGCATCCTCTGGAAGGTCTTTGATAAGCTCTACCTTGAATGGCTCATTTTTCTCCTCCATGAACTTGATTGCTTCCTCTCTTGGAAGTGTAAATCTTGTGATTTTATTACCTTTTTTGATAATCTTCTTCATCTCAGCCTCAAGAGCGTCCAAATCCTCTCTTGAAAATGGCTCATGGTCAAAATCATAATAGAATCCATCATCAATAGATGGTCCGATTGTAATCTTTGCCTCTGGGAAAAGCTTCTTTACAGCCTCAGCCAAAATGTGTGATGCTGTGTGACGTACTATAGGAAGTGAAGCCTCATCCTTTGTTGTGATGATGTTAAGCTCACAGTCATCCTCTACCATAGTTCTAAGGTCAACAATCTCTCCGTTTAACTCTCCTGCACATGCAACTCTTGCAAGTCCCTCGCTTATATCAAGGGCAATATCATATACGCTTTTTGCTTCGCTGTACTCTTTTACTGAGCCATCTTTTAATGTTACTTTCATTTTTATCTCCTTATATATCTTTATTATTTCTAAAATTACATAATTTTATAAAATCTTAATATTATTCATCATCAGAGTCATCCTCTCCTGCATGAGCTCCATCATAGTTGTACACCTGATTGCCGCACACACCAAATCTCTGATTTCTGCGTGGTGAAATAAGCATTCCCACTATTGCACCAGCCATAGCACTTATCGCTAAGGTCAGAAGGAAGTCCACCTTGGAAACATGTAATTCTTCTGGAAGTTCTTTAACCATATTAACCAAACGCTTCATCCTGTATATCACCTTCTTTCAAAACAAAACGCCCCTAACACCGCAAATGCAATGTCAGGGACGATAATCTCGTGGTTCCACCCTGGGTTTACCTGCTATATGTACCAGCCAGGTCTGTCACAGACAGCTCATCTGTATGTATGGCATAAAATAAAATAGCAAGCCTCATATGACTATAACGGAATCACCGGACCTGATTGGGGTCACTCAGAGGTGGTCTTCAACAAGCCCTCCACCAGAACACTCCCACCATATGTGTTCCTCTCTGACGCTTCAAGCTTATCTACTCTTCTCTTCAACGTTTTATCTTTTAATCTTTAAACTTATTATAGCCTCAAATTTTATAAATTCAAGTATAATTTACTGTTCTTTTAACATACAGCACTTTTTGTACTTCTTGCCGCTTCCACATGGGCATGGATCATTACGTCCGATTTTCTTGCCAACTACAACTGTACCAGACTTCTTCTGCTCCATATAAAGTGTGTGCTTTGTATCAGCATCAAAAATCTCATCCCACATTGGAAGATTGTAAAGCCAGTCTGCCTTGGCATCAACCATGTTCTTGTAGAGCTTTTCCTTGTCAAATGCAAGGCTGACCTTTGTATCCTCCTCAAGCTCCTCAATAGGGTTTGGAGTAACAAGGCTGTCGTTGATTCCATCTAAGAAACCAGCCATCTCTAATAAAGATAATCTATATTTCTCTGCGAGTTCCTTAACAGTTCCCTCTACTACCTCATCTGGATTTGTGAGAAGCTGCTCATAAACACCCTTCTCCAGTAAGAAGTATCTCTGCCAGAAACGCTGTAACTCTGCCTGATTTGCATTTTCATTGTAGGCAATCTTATGCCAATCCTGTAATAAAGCCATTGCTTTTACCACCTTTTTCTCATTATATAATCGCACTCACAGTGCTTCCCTATTATAACAAACAAGCGCCTTGACGTCAATTTGGTTTTTTGTTAGTATTCACATAAGTACTTGATTTTGTACAAGGGAGATTTCATATGAAAAAATTAAAACAAATACTCGCAATTTTGGGAGTAGTACTCCTGTTAGGATTATATGTAGTAACACTGATAATGGCTGTCACAGATAATACATCAACCATGTCTATGCTTGAGGCTTCTGTTGTGGCTACTATTCTCATACCTATTCTGATGTGGGCTTATAGCTTTATATACAGACTGCTCAAGAAATATTATGGTTCTGATAAGGATGAGGATAAATAACTGCTTTCTAAATCATTTTACGATAGCGGTTCATATCCTCTGGTGTAATGCCAAGCATATTACAGACTTCCTCAAAGCTCTTGGCAGTATTATTCATTGCATTTTTTATTAGCTCAATTGCCTTTATATCTTCGCCTTCTCTCTGTCCCTCCTGCTTTAACTCCATTACTGCCTTACACATATTATAATCACCCTCCTTATTTTTATCTGGTAATTCTATATTTGCAAACTCCCTCATCAATTCTGCAGTTTCTCTATTGATGTGCTTGTATGATTCATCTGTTGTAACGAGTCTTTTCATCGCTTCACTGTCGTTTCTGGTTCTAAGCAGCATAAACAATTCCTGTAACTCTGTTCGGTATTTGGGCAATTTTTCTACATCCATTATGGAAAATAAATTGCAGTCCACATCATCCACCAATGCAGATATTGTCTCATCCGTTTCACCCAACATTTCTCTTAGTGTTGTAGGTGCATCCCATGTTTCAGCACCCCAATATAAGGTGACTGTTATTACAGGAATTAATTTATCATCTTTAGTATATCCCGACAAAAAATTATTCGCAACACATTTGCCATTTTCTCTATTGTAAGCTGCTATTTTCTCCACTTGTTCATAATAAGAAAGTGCATTATAGAGCATATTTCTCACAGGCATTGCATAATGAATATCAGTCTGATTTTCTATTCCACATAACACCAAATAAGCATTATCTGCTTTCATCACAATTGCCTTTTTGATTATATCTCTATACTTCTGAATCGCCATTGACTTTGAGCCTTTATAATATGGTATATTTGCCATACTTGATGTATCCACAGCTTTTAACAATTCCGGCTTAATTACCTCCTTTCCTTCATAAAGATATCCATTAAAAAAATCAGCAAAGATTCTTGGTTTCTTCATGAACCTATTGGTCAAAACATCTTTCTTCCCCATATTTTCCTCCTTAAGTGCATAAAAGTACCTTTTCTATAAAATTGTAGTTTCGTAATTAAAAGCATGGATTTCGACTCTAATAAT
>CAVFAM010000222.1:0-3410 GCA_963620375.1 Bacteroidaceae bacterium | reverse complement strand
TATTCATGTCACAGAAGGCTTGGATTATGAGGGCAGCTTCACAATCTCAAGCAGCAATAAAATCAAGATTCGTGGTGTGATTTATACCACAAATCCCAGGATGGAATGTCTGACTCCCCAGTTTGATGGTGAGGAAGTAAAGATTCGTTACCGCTTTAAGGGCAAGGGTCTGGAAGAAGGAGATCGTAAAGAAGGAGTATTTGTGATTGTATGCAACCAGTGTGAATACAGTCTTTCTTTTTGTGCGACAATATCAAAGCTTTATCCGGAATGTTCTACAGGTCTTATCAAAAACCTCTATGATTTTTCCTGTCTGGCAAAGGAAAACTGGGACGAGGCTTACCAGATTTTTTACCACAAAAATTTCTTAAACATTATAAACGACAAGGAAGTAAAGGAGGCTATGATTTATAAGGGAATCATAGCTGCAAAGCCATCAAAGCAGAATCTTGAAGAGTTCCTCATTGGCATACAGAAGAAAAATCCTGTTAATTTTTCTATAGAAAAGGATAAGGCATCATATACAGGTGTGACAGAATCCGTGTCTGACCAGCTTGAAATCAAAAAGAGCAGCTGGGGATATATAGAGCTTGCTGTCACAGCTGATGCAGAATTTATCAGGCTGTCAAAGACTAAGGTGACAACTGATGATTTTATTGGAAGCACATACAATTATGAATATAAGATAGACGTCAATGCCATGCATGGGGGCAGAAATTATGGACGGATATATTTCAAGTCCCCTTATGAAAGCTATACACTTGAGATTACTGCAAGCTGTGACGAAGAGCTTGAAGAGGTGATGGAATCTGCGAGAACCCAGATACAGGAATGTAAGGTCGGAATTATGGAGCTGTATCAGGCTTACAGACTAAAAAGAATTGTCACAGGAGTATGGGCAAATGAGACCATTGACATATTAAACCATCTTCATGCCTTAGACCAGGATGAGCCTATGTACCTGCTTATGAAAGCCCAGGCTTTGATTATTAACAGGCAGAGGCAGGAGGCAGAGTGGATTCTTGACGATTTTAAGAGAGAGTGGATTGACAGGAAATCTCCTGTATGGGGCTATTATCTGTATCTGCTCACACTTATGGAGAGGGAGCCTAGCTATGTAGACAAGATGACAAAGGAGATTCAGGTCATTTTCTATGAGAATCCTGACTCGATTTTACTGTTCTGGGTATTATCCTTCCTGGAGGAGCAGTATTACAATAATAATGCCAGAAAATTAAAGGCAATAGAATACTGGGTGTTAAAGGGCTGTTCATCGCCTTACCTTTACCTTGAAGCCTACTATCTGATATGGCAGGACCCATATCTGCTCACAAAGCTTGATACTTTTGAGCTGCGTGTCCTCAGATGGGCAATCAGGCGCAAGGCAATGACAAAGGATATAGCAGACCAGATATTTCAGATTGTGGAGCTGGGAAAGGGCTTCAGCCCGGTGATATATCAGATACTGTGCGCTGCCTATGAGGCTGATCCAAAGCCAGAATACATAGGGCAGATTTGCAGCTACTTAATCAAGGGCAACAGGTGCAACCCAAAGTACCACTCATGGTTTGAAAAGGGCATAGAGCTTGAACTGCGTATCACAGGACTGTATGAAGCCTTTATGCAGTCACTGGATGAGCGGGAGATAACTGATATACCAAGAATTATACAGATGTATTTTCAGTATGATAATTCCTCTCTCTCATATAAAAAAATAGCAGTCTTGTACAACAATATAATTGCAGCCAAGAATACAGCAGCAGATGTCTACCAGAATTACAGGCGGGCTATGGGCAAATTCGCTATGGAGCAGGCAAGGCTTGGTCACATGGATGATAATTTAGCTGTTGTATATGATGATATGCTGGAGCTTGGCCTGATAAACGAGGATGTGGCACATTCGCTGGCTGATATTATATTTACCAACAAGCTGGTGGTCTTTGACAAAAAAATGGTCAGGGCAATTATTTACCAGAGACAGATGAAGGAGCCTCAGATTGTTCCTATTTGCGGTCAGGTGGCATATTTCTCACTTTTCTCCAGTGAATATGTAATCCTGCTTGAGGATGAAAGAGGCCAGAGATACATAAGCAGCCTGTCATACAGACTGGAAAAGCTTATGAATTCAGATAAATATATTTCAAAGTGCATGGAACTTGCGCCAGATGAAATATCATATATTGTCAAGAGGTTTGACTCTAAGAAAAATTATCTTACCTTTGCAAAGGAGGATAAGAAGTATTTCAAGAGACTTTTATTCGGCAGGGAAACCTCTGATGAGTACAAGGCAATGATGGTTCCTGAAATACTCAGATTCTGCCAGGGGCAGGAGTATGATGAGTCAGTCAAGGAATATATGCAAAAGACTGACTATAGCATGCTGACACAGGATGCGAGAAAATATATGCTTGACATGCTTGTCTGGAATCATATGTATGAAAATGCCTATGAGCTTGTGACTGAGTATGGAATCGACCAGATAGGCTCCGCTTCAAAGGTGGCGCTGGCATGCTTTCTCATCGAGCAGATAAATGGTGAGAAGGATGAGTTTCTGCTTGAGCTGTGCAGGTATACCTTCCTGAATAATAAGTATAACGATGCCATACTTGGCTATCTGTGTGAATATTATGATGGACCTACAGATGAAATGGTAAAGCTGTGGAAGGCTGCCCGGTCATTTGATATCGATACATATGAGCTTGGTGAGAGAATTGTCAACCAGGTAATTTATACGGATGTGTTTGTGCCGGATGTATATGAAATCTTTGCAGGCTATTACGATAAGGGCGGCAGGGAGCTTACGGTTCTGGCATTTATATCCAGTGTGGCACACCGGTATTTTGTCAAGGAACAGGAGGTTGAGACCTATATCCTTGAAATTATCGAGTCGAGATATATATACGAAAAGGAATTAAATGACGCATGTAAGCTTGCCCTGTTAAAATATATATCAGAGCTAAGCGAGAGAAGTGCAATCCAGTTTAAGATAGAGGACGAGCTTTTAGCTGAGTATACACGCAGAAATATGAATTTTGGCTTTTATAAAAAGCTTGATAGAAGTCTTGTGATGAAGTACCACCTGTATGATAAGGTATTTCTGGAGTACAGGACAGACCCTGCAAGCCATGTGGTGCTGCACTACAGCAGGGACGAGGATGGAGAAGAGTATATAGCAGAGGATATGCCGGATGTGTACGATGGCATTTTTGTAAAGCAGTTTATCATGTTCTTTGGAGAGATGATACAATACTATATCACCGAGGAGCAGGGGGGCAGAATCGAGGTTACAGAGAGCAACAGGCTGTCAAACAACGATGTCTACAACGAAAAGGATGACAGCAGGTACAATCTCTTAAACCAGATGCTTATATCCTCAACCCTGCAGGATGAGACCTCACTATACTATAATA
>CAVFAM010000221.1:0-4212 GCA_963620375.1 Bacteroidaceae bacterium | reverse complement strand
TTTCTGTATTATCATAAACGTGTAAAATATCACATATGTCTATCAACTGCTTTATATTATTTATAGACTTATAATATCGTTCACAGACTTTTGCGCTTTCTACGTTATGTCCTCCCAATGACACTCTTGATTCTATTCTGGAAATATTAATTTTGGGATCAATGGTCAGCACAAAAACACATTTAATAAAATAACCTTCTTGCTTCGCTTTTTTTAGAATATTAAGTTTATAGCTTGACGATAAGACAGTTTCAAACGTAAAATCCTCTCTTTTATCAATCGATTCATATCTCATTTTATCAACCAGTTTTGCCGCTTCCATATTATCCATTCCAGTTGACATAACAACATCATCTGCATTTGTATACTGTCCCACTTTTTCAAAAAATGTAGTTATTGTACTTTTTCCCGAACCATTCGGACCTGCCAGCACAAGAACCATCGGTTTTTTATTTTGCATATTTTCTTTCTCCATTAGCATACTCAATATATGCAGCATTCTTTTCCTTATCGTATCCAGCTACTGGTTTCTTACATATTTTAGCCCTATTGATTGCAGCTTTCACAGCTTCTACAGCTCGAACATCCATCTCAGAATCTGAAGCAGTCAATACACTGTTTTTTTCTTTTTCAGTAATTACTTTTATCGTTTTTCCTCCCTTTGTCCTTACTGTTGTCATATATTATCTTCCTCCCATTTATCTATTACTATTATTATGCAAGCTAACTTTTCAAATCTAATATAATTTATTTTAACACATCCATATATAAAAAACACCCTGGAAACCTTCCCATGGTACAAAAAAGGACTCCATAAAAATGGAGTCCAATTCTTTCGTCTGTATGTTGACTATCTCTTACTAAACTGTGGAGCACGACGAGCTGCTTTGAGACCGTATTTCTTACGCTCTTTCATACGTGGATCTCTTGTTAAGAATCCAGCAGCCTTAAGTGTTGGTCTGTACTCTGCATCTACCTGAAGTAATGCACGAGCGATACCATGGCGGATTGCTCCAGCCTGTCCTGTGTATCCACCACCCTTAACGTTTACTAAAACGTCGAACTTGTCAACTGTCTCAGTTGCAACTAATGGCTGACGAACAACTACCTTTAATGTCTCAAGACCAAGGTACTCGTCGATATCTCTTTTATTGATAGTAATCTTTCCTGTTCCTGGTACTAAATATACTCTAGCAACAGATGATTTTCTTCTTCCTGTTCCGTAAAACTTTGTAGTAGCCAATTTACTTTACCTCCCTATTAAAACTCTAAAGTCTCAGGTTTCTGAGCTGCATGCTTGTGATCTGGTCCAGCATATACGAATAACTTTGTATACATCTGACGTCCAAGAGGTCCCTTTGGAAGCATTCCCTTAACAGCGAACTCGATAACACGCTCTGGGTGCTTTGCTAACATCTCCTTAAGAGTTGTCTCTTTCATACCACCAACGTAGTCTGAATGATGGTAGTAAACCTTCTGATCTAATTTCTTTCCTGTTACTTTAATCTTCTCAGCGTTAACTACGATAACGTAATCACCTGTATCGATATGAGGTGTAAATGTTGGTTTGTTCTTTCCTCTTAATACGCTTGCAACTTCTGATGCTAAACGTCCTAATGTCTTACCTTCAGCGTCTACTACATACCATTTTCTCTCGATTGTAGCAGGACTAGCCATAAATGTCTTCATGGGATTTCCTCCTTAAACTTAAATTCAAATACTGTTACTTAAGATGTGCTTTACAGAATCTCGTATGTCCGGACGCTATTCCTGCACTTCTTATCTATACTAAATGGATACCGGGGCTTTTGGTCTCCATTTACCTACTTCCGCAGACTTACACATTATATTATCTCAAGAGCCAGCTGTCAAGAGTTTTTTACTCATATTCCAGCCCAATCATTGTAAGTCCATTTGCCGGAGCTGTTGGTCCGGCGGCTGCCCTGTCGCAGGCATCTATTATTTCCTGCATGGCCTCTGCCGGCAAATCGCTGCCACCTATCTTAATCAGGGTTCCTGCAATTATTCTCACCATATTATATAAGAAGCCTCCACCAGTGACCCTGATGGTGATTATGTCGCTATTCACATCCTTTGCCACCTGACAGCTGTACACAGTCCTCACCGTTGTCTCTGCCTGTGAACCAGATGAGCAGAAGCTTGCAAAGTCATGCTCTCCAACTATATACTGGGCAGCTGCATTCATCTTCTCCACATCCAGCGGATAATGATAGAAATATGTGTCCAGCCTTCTGGTTGGATTTCTGAATTTTCTGTTTAGTATCCTGTATTCATAGGTCTTTCTGCTTTTTGAAAACCTTGGATGAAAGTCCGGGCTTACCTCGCAGGATTCCTGAACCACTATATCCTCTGGCAGGCTCTGGTTTAAAGCATAGCTGATTTTCTCTGCCGGCATTCTGGTGTCTGTATCAAATATGCACACATTGCCCAGCGAGTGAACACCTGAGTCCGTCCGGCTTGCGCCTGTGACTGTTATATCTTCCTTAAGCAGTCTGGATAATTCTCTGTTTAAGACTTCCTCTATTGTCAGTCCGTTTGGCTGTATCTGCCAGCCGCAGTAGTTTGTGCCATCGTAGGCAACTATCATTTTAACTCTTTTCACTTGTTGCCACCTTTTACACACTTACTCATTATGTTATCTAGGCATGTGCTATGCCAGGAATGGTACGAAAATCCTAAGCAATATAATCGCCACCAAAAATCCAATCACAAGCAGATATGTCACCCTGTCACTCGAATTATACTTAAGCGGCTTCATCTTGGTTCTACCCTCGCCTCCATTGTAGCATCTGGCTTCCATAGCCATTGCCAGGTCATCCGCTCTTCTGAAAGCAGATACAAATAATGGTACAAGGATTGGAACCATTGCCTTTGCTTTCTTTATGATATTTCCATTCTCAAAGTCTGCACCCCTTGCCATCTGTGCTTTCATTATCTTATCTGTTTCCTCTATTAATATAGGAATAAATCTGAGGGCAATGGACATCATCATGGCAATCGCATGTACTGGCACATTTATCTTGTTAAGCGGTGACAGCGACTTTTCCAGTCCGTCTGTCAGCTGGTTTGGTGTGGTAGTCAGTGTCATAAGTGATGTTCCGATTATCAGGTAGATGAGTCGAATCATCATCATCACTGCTGTCTTGATACCTGTATCTGATATCTGGAATACACCCCATTTAAAAAAGGTCACGTCTCCCGGTGTCAGAAAGAGGTTAAACATGGCTGTGATTATAAGCAGCACCACAATCGCCTTAAGTCCCTTTACTATAAACTTAAACGGCACCTTTGACAGCTTTACTGTTGCAATCAGAAAGCCTGTTATCAGCAAAAAGCCAGCCAGCCCCTTGTATACAAACAGGGCTATTATATATATCAGTGTAGAAAACAATTTTACTCTTGGGTCCAGTTTATGTACGATTGAATCCGCCGGATAATACTGGCCTATGGTAATATCTCTTATCATAATTTCATCCTTTTATATCTTACATCAAAACACAAATTTCTCTGCGATAGCAGCCTGTCTGTCAGCATTAATTTTCTGCACGCTTCTGCATCAATGCATCCAGTATGGTCTCCTTCGCTTCATCAACGGTAGTTGCATCCAAATCCACATCAAGCCCTTTTTCCTTAAGCTCGTGCATTATATAAGTCACCTGCGGAGCTGCAAGTCCAACTGCTTCAAGCTCCTTATAATGACGGAATACTTCCTTTGGTGCGCCCTCTAGCATTAGCTCACCGCCATTCATCACAAAGAGCCTGTCCACATACTTGGCTACATCCTCCATGCTATGTGATACCAGAATGATTGTGATTCCCAAATCTCTTTTCATCTGGGCTAAGAGCTCAAGTATCTCATCCCTGCCCGCCGGGTCAAGTCCAGCTGTAGGCTCGTCCAGTATAAGCACATCAGGATGCATTGCAAGCACTCCTGCTATGGCAACTCGTCTCTTCTGTCCTCCCGACAGGTCAAATGGTGGCTGGTAGAATAATTCCTCTGGGAAATGTACATTTCTCAAAGCCTCAAAGGCTCTTAACTCCACTTCCTTTTTATCCAGTCCCTGATTTTTAGGTCCAAAGCACACATCCTCAAAGTTAGTTGTCTCAAACAGCTGGTGCTCCGGATACTGGAATACCATGCCCACATGATTTCTCAAGTCCTTTAAGTTGTAGTCCTCATCATATATATCC
>CAVFAM010000220.1:0-2964 GCA_963620375.1 Bacteroidaceae bacterium | reverse complement strand
GACACAGATGGATTATACATTTGACAGACAGATAATGATGGAGCGTGAAGCAGGCAGGGAAGAAGGCTGGCAGGAGGGTAACAAAGCAGGTATCGAAGCTGGCGAGCTGATGAGATTAATTTCTCAATGCTGCCAAAAATATAAAAAGGGTCTGGCACCTGAGATTGCCGCAGACCACCTTGAGCAAAAGGTAGAGAATATAAAGAAAATTTATGCTGCAATCGAAGCAACAGAGACGCAGGATGCAGAGAAGATATATGAATATCTGATAGGAGCTTTGAATTAAAAGCTATAGTGATTTATACCTTAATCCGATATTCCCGAGGTGTTAATCCATATTTTTTCTTAAATACATTTTGAAAATATGCCTGTGAAGAGAAGCAGAGATACTCGCTAATCTGGCTGACTGTCTTGTCAGTGTAGCTTAGCAGTGTCTTTGCTTCTTCCAGTTTACGGCGCATGATAAAGCTGCTGATATTAAATCCCAGTTCACGCTTGAATTTTTTGGAAAGTGTGCTGCGGTCTATTTTAAGCTCCTCTGCGACTCTTTCTACAGTAAGGGGAGTATTCACATGGTTAGAGATATACTGTATACAGCGAAAAATCTCAGGGGACATATCCATTGGAATTTTTGCCTCGGCGACACGTCTTGTAAAGTCAAAAACAGCAGAATTTGCCAGAAGAGTGATGGCATCCGGGTCGGACATCTTTTCCATTTCCTGAATATAATTATCTGAAAGCTGGTAGGCTGTTTCTATATCCAGTCCACCCGAGATGGCATGTCTTGTGGTGAGGGTAATAGTTGCGATAAATATATTTTTTGCCTGTCGAATCTGGTCTGGGGCGATAGAACCCTCTGTAAAATCTGGTAATACTTCTATAAACTGCTTTAAGCCCTCCACATCTCCTTTTTCCACATAGTTATAATATTCCTGCTCAAAATAGTAGGTGTTATGATAATTCTCATTTTCCTTTCGCTCTATCAGGCTGTCGGAGTGGGATTTTCCAATTTCTTTTTGCAAATCCCAGTTAGCTTCCTGATATTTTTCTGTAATATCAATAACCTCATTATTCAGGGCGGTGTTAATAAGAGCCATAATATTTAAAAATTTGTGCAGCGCAAAGACAGGGGTACGCTCAAAATACTCAGAAATATGGGAAAAGGAAGCGGCATCATCTGAATAGCTGTCAATTAATTTTTTCATGGCGGTATCAGAGAGCGGGGCTGTGGTGACAGGACCTAAGACGACACAATCATCTGTTTTGGGATTACGGACAATACCCACATAGAGGCAGTCATCTGTGGTGAAATAGTCAAAGCTGGTATCTGTCTGTGAGACAGCATTCTTGTATACTAACAGCTCCTTGATAGGGAGTGCCCACTGTGGAAAAACTGCCAGGATTTTCTGCCTCCTAATATAGTGCATGGGCATATAGGTGGAATTGTACAGCTGATTTAAGTATTTGGAAAATGTCTCTAGGCTATATCTCATATCAAAGCTCCTTCACACGGAAAAACACATAATAATTCATATAATCACAAAATTACAATATAATTCACATATTTACAATAATTTTACAGGACTAAATGCTACAATGTCAATATCAGAAGAAGAATATTTATGTAAAGGGGAAGTGACTATGAAACAGTATGAGATAGACCATTTAAACTATGTACTTGACAATGCAGCAGAGTGTACTGTGCTGTTAAAGACAGACGGTAAATTTCCAATTCAAAAGCCTGGTAAAATCGCAGCCTTTGGTTCGGGAGTGAGATATACAATCAAGGGAGGTACAGGCTCTGGGGAGGTAAATACCAGATTTGCCTATACTATAGAAGAAGGGCTTGAAAAGTGCGGATTTGAGATAGTTACCAAGGACTGGCTGGACAAGTATGACAGGACAAGGGATGAGGCTAAGCAGCGATTTATAAAGCAGTTAAAGCAGGATGCGAAAAAAGCCCATGAAAATATAGTGATATATGGTATGGGAAAGAATATGCTGGAGCCTGACTATGATATAGAGCTTCCTGTGATTGGGGATACAGCAATTTATGTGATAAGCCGCAGTTCTGGTGAGGGCAGTGACAGAAAGCCTGTTGAAGGGGATGTTAAGCTCTCCAGATCAGAGGTAAGAGATATACTGGCATTGAATCATATATATGAACGTTTCATGCTGGTTTTAAATGTGGGCGGTGTAGTTGACTTAAGCCCTGTGGCAGAGGTTGGAAACATACTACTGCTTTCCCAGCTGGGAGTAGACAATGGAAGGGTGCTTGCAGATATTTTAACAGGCAGGCAGAATCCATCAGGCAAGCTGACAACAACATGGGCAGCCTGGGAGGAGTACAGCAAAGAGGGCAGCTTTGGCGATATGAATGAGACCCGTTATAAAGAGGGTATCTATGTCGGCTATCGTTATTTTAATACATTCAACAAAAGTGCATTGTTTCCATTCGGATATGGCTGCTCATATACAGATTTTGATATAAGGACAACTGGGATTACTGCACAGGCAGATGAGCTTTGTGTAACAGCAAGGGTAAAAAATACAGGCAGATATGCAGGAAAGGAAGTCGTTCAGGTATATGTGTCTAAGCCAGCAGGAAGGCTTGATAAACCATACCAGGATTTGGCTGGATATGCAAAGACCCCTCTTTTGGCACCAGGGCAGGAGGATGATGTAGAGATACGCTTTAAGCTATCTGATTTGGCTTCATATGATGCAGAAAATGAAAGCTACATACTTGAAGCAGGAGATTACATAATCCGAGTCGGAAACAGCTCTGCATCGACTCTTGTGTCAGGACTTGTCACACTGGATGAGACAGCTGAGGTCTTAAAGGCTAAAAATTGTCTGGGAGTACCTGATTTTTCAGATATCAGACCACAAAAACAGGACAAGGCTGTAATCCCGGAAAATGTCACTCATCTTGCAATCAAGGTGTCTGATATAGGGCAGGAG
>CAVFAM010000219.1:0-7252 GCA_963620375.1 Bacteroidaceae bacterium | reverse complement strand
GGTTCCTGCTGCGTATGAACCAACAGCCTCAAACATAGAAGAAAGCGACCTCTTCTTACCCTGTACATGTCCTGCAAGCATCGGACCGCCTGATACAAATACTGTAGGCAGGTTAAGTCTTGCTGCTGCCATCAGAAGTCCTGGTACATTCTTATCACAGTTTGGCACCATTACAAGTGCGTCAAACTGATGGGCAAGAGCCATACACTCTGTAGAATCTGCAATCAGATCACGGGTAACAAGTGAATACTTCATACCGATATGTCCCATTGCGATTCCATCGCATACTGCTATAGCAGGAAATACAACCGGCACTCCGCCAGCCTCTGCTACTCCAAGCTTTACAGCATCTACGATTTTGTCTATATTCATATGGCCTGGTACTATCTCATTGTACGAGCTTACAATACCTACCATTGGTTTTTTCATTTCTTCTGGTGTGAATCCCAGTGCATTAAATAAGCTTCTTGCCGGTGCCTGCTGCATACCAGCTCTTGCGTTATCACTTATCATACTTTTATCTCCTTTTCCCACTTTATTTCTGCGCTAGACTCTCTCAGCAATCAAATCTCCCATCTGGGCTGTGCCTACCTGAGTGATGCCATCCTTTGACTCACCCGGCTGTGGCATGATGTCGATTGTCCTGTAGCCCTCTTTAAGTACCTGCTTTACAGCGGCTTCAATTGCGTCTGCTTCCTTATCCAAATCAAAGGAATATCTAAGCATCATAGCTGCTGAAAGGATAGTTGCTATAGGATTTGCTATGCCTTTTCCTGCAATATCAGGTGCTGAACCGCCGCTTGGCTCATAGAGACCAAACTTGGTATCATTTAAGCTGGCAGATGAAAGCATACCGATAGAGCCTGTCACCATACTGGCTTCATCTGATAATATATCGCCAAACATGTTTTCTGTCAAAATTACATCAAATTGCTTTGGATCCTTTACAAGCTGCATTGCACAGTTATCTACCAGCATATGCTCGTATGTGACCTCCGGATAGTCTGCTGCAACTTCCTCTACTATCTTTCTCCAGAGTCTTGAGGAATCAAGCACATTAGCCTTATCGACTGATGTCACTTTCTTTCTTCTCTTCATGGCAATGTCAAAGCCGCGCTTTGCAATACGTCTGATTTCGTTCTCGTTATATGTAAGTGTGTCTGTGGCTGTCACCAGTCCATCCACTTCCTTAGTCTCCCTTGCTCCAAAGTAAAGACCACCTGTCAGCTCTCTCATAATCATCATGTCAAAGCCGTCGCCGATTATATCAGCTCTGAGCGGACATGCTGCTGCAAGCTCCTTGTACAAATAAGCAGGTCTTAAGTTTGCAAATAAGTTAAGCGACTTTCTAAGCTTTAAAAGTCCTGCCTCCGGTCTAAGCTCAGGTGCCAGCTTATACCATGGTGATGTGGCTGTATTGCCACCGATTGAGCCCATAAGCACTGCGTCTGATTTAAGGGCTGTCTCAATCGCCTCATCTGTAAGAGGAACTCCTGTTGCATCTATAGAGCAGCCTCCCATAAGAATCTCAGTATAATTAAATTTGTGTCCGTATTTATTCCCAATACTATCTAATACTTTTTTTGCTTCTGCAACTATCTCAGGGCCAATACCGTCTCCTGAAATCACGCCAATATTACAATCCATAAAAGTTACCCCTTTTCTGAAATTTACTATTTAATATCTTAAAGCAATAAAGTGTACATTTCAACATTATTAGGCATTTTACTTTTTTATATTTTTCATAACTCTACATTATAAAATGCCGGTTGTATTATTCTAGGCATATATAGTTAAATATCGTATAACCTCTAACTACAAGCTCGAATCCCGCAGCTTCGCTGCTTTTCCGTTGCTTCGCAACTAAGATTCTCGCTTTTCGTTAGAGAGTCCGATTTCGCAACACAGCCTTGCAAGCCAGCTTGCAGTCTGTGTTACTCATCGTACTTTTGTTATACGATAAAAAAGAGACAAGCCTCTCAGCTCATCTCTTTAAAGTCGCATTATTCTCCTGCGTCAGCCTTCTCAACGTCAGCGATTGCAGCCTTCTGCATTGGGATTCTGCAGTTTTTGTTATTTCCAAACTCAACGATTACTGTGTCATCCTCAATATCAATGATTGTTCCATAGAATCCTGAAGTAGTGAGAACTGTGTCTCCTGCTGCTACCTCATTGAGCATAAGGTCTTTTCTCTTCTGCTCCTTCTTCTGTGGTCTAATCATAAGGAAATACATAATTGCAAATAAAATTACTAACCAAACAATCATTCCAAGTGTTCCAGCCATACCTGCTGAAGCTTCTGCTAAAATTGACATATCAATTTGTCCTCCTAATTAAAAATACTATTGTTATTCTACACAACTCGCTATAAATCATCAAGTAAAATTTAAGTCTGTAGCATTATTTAAGAATTATTTTATAATATTGCGCTTTTTGTTTTATAATATATTTTGCATATAAATTACTCACCATGAGTCATAGTGTATAACATATCATCCTTGAAAGAAGCAAATCTGCTGTTGTCCAGGGCATCCCTGATTTCTTCCATCATATTGTTGTAGAAATACAGGTTATGGAGCACGCAGAGTCTCATGCCAAGCATCTCCTTTGCCTTGAGCAGATGCCTGATGTAGGCTCTTGAATAAGTCTTACATGCTGGGCACTGGCAGCCCTCCTCGATTGGGCGCATATCCTTTTCAAACTTCTGGTTAAAGAGGTTTAACTTGCCGAATTTTGTATACACATGTCCGTGTCGTCCATTTCTGGATGGATATACACAGTCAAAGAAGTCAATTCCTCTCTCTACACCCTCTAATATATTTGCAGGAGTTCCAACACCCATGAGGTAGGTTGGCTTGTCTACAGGCAGGTAAGGCACAGTCTCATCAAGTATGTGGTACATCTGCTCGTGAGTCTCTCCTACTGCCAGTCCTCCCACTGCATATCCGTCCAAATCCAGCTCTGAAATTCTCTTGGCATGGTCGATTCGGATATCCTCGTAGATTGCTCCCTGATTGATACCAAATAAAAGCTGCTCTTTGTTTACTGTATCCTCAAGGCTGTTGAGTCTTGCCATTTCTTTTTTGCAGCGCTCCAGCCAGCGGGTTGTCCTGTTTACAGAGTCTGTCACATACTTTCTGTCTGCCACACTGGATGGGCACTCGTCAAATGCCATAGCTATTGTAGAGCCAAGGTTTGACTGTATCTGCATGCTCTCCTCTGGTCCCATGAATATTTTTGCGCCATCAATGTGGGAGTTAAAATATACTCCCTCTTCCTTGATTTTTCTGAGTCCTGCCAGAGAAAATACCTGAAATCCGCCTGAATCTGTAAGAATCGGTCTGTCCCAGGCCATAAATTTGTGAAGTCCACCGACTTCTTTTATCAGCTTATCTCCTGTTCTGACATGCAGATGGTAGGTATTTGACAGCTCCACCTGACACTTTATTGTCTTAAGGTCGTCTGTAGACACAGCTCCCTTGATGGCACCAACTGTACCTACATTCATAAATACAGGAGTCTGGATATCACCATGCACAGTGTGGAATACACCACGCTTGGCTCTGCCCTCCTGCTTTAATAACTCGTATTTTGCCATTTATACACCTTTTCTTTCTATTGTTATAATTATTTTGTTATCTTTCTAATCAGTATGCCATTTTGTAAAAGGGCTGTATCAATGTAATGCCTCTCAAATAAGGTCTCACCCTTAGCTGGCACTTCAATATCTGCATCTGAGCAGTTAATTATCACCTCAACATACTGGTCCTCCCAGTCCACTTTTCTGAACTGTATAACCCTTGGGTCGTCGCTTACATCATTTGGAAAATGAAAGTTTCTGCTCTTTAACAAAGGCTCGCTGTATCTCAGATGTATGAGGGAAGAGATAATATTTATTCTGTCTGTGTATTTTCCTGCCTCTATATCATCCCACGGCATACATCTCCTGCAATCCGGGTCATAGCTGCCCTCCATGGCAATCTCTGTGCCATAATAGATACATGGACTTCCCGGCATGGCAAATAAAACAGCCAGCTGGGCAAAATACTCATCCAGACTCTTCACATCACTTCTGAGTCTCTTGGTATCATGTGAGTCCAGAAGGTTAAAAAGCACATCATTAGTCTGCTGCATATACATTGTATAGCATCTGTTTACTGTATACTCAAAGTCTTCATTTGTTAAGCTTTTGTCAATCCAGAAATCCTTGATGCTCTCACCCAGAGGGTAATTCATAACTGCATCAAACTCATCTCCACGAAGCCACGGAAGAGCATTATGCCATATTTCTCCCAGAATGTAAATATCCGGATTGATTTCCTTTAATCTGGCTCTAAGCTCCTTGCAGAATCTGTGGGATATTTCGTTTGCCACATCAAGTCTCAAGCCATCGATTTTATACTTTTCTACCCAGCCTGCACATATATCCACAAAGTAATCCCTTACCTTCTGGTTATTTGTGTTGAGCTTTGGCATATTGTCGTAAAAAGCAAAGGTATAGAGCTGCTTTTTCTTTGCCGCATTGCCTCTTCTGTCGATTGGCCATTCATTTATCATGAACCAGTCAAAATACTCTGACTCCCTGCCCTTTTCAAGCACGTCCTGCCATGGGGCAAAGTAATAACCACAGTGGTTAAACACTCCGTCAAGCATAACCCTTATGCCCCTGCTGTGAGCTTCATTGACAAGCTTTATAAAAGTCTCCTCGTCTCCAAAGCGTGGGTCAATCTTTGAGTAATCTGTTGTATCGTACTTGTGGTTTGATGGTGCCTCGTTAATAGGTGTCAGATATATGCCTGTTATGCCAAGGTCTTTGAGATAATCGAGCTTACTGGTCACGCCAGCCAGGTCTCCGCCAAAGCACTCCTCATTTTTGACAGACTTTTTGCTGCTTCTCCATGGCACAACATAGTCCGGGTCGATTGAATGGTCGCCATTGCAGAATCTGTCCGGGAATATCTGATACCATACAGTGTCGTTAACCCATTTAGGTGTCACTGGCACATCACATGGGTTCATCCATGGGAAGGTAAAGCACTGCCTGCTTCGTCCTTCCAGCTCTTTCTGGGTCTGGCTCACAAAGCCATCCTCAAAATAAAACCATTTTTCATCCTCTGTCCAGAGTTCAAAATAATATTTGAGTCTCTTGTACTCTGGCTTTACTGTTGTTGTCCACCAGAGCTGGTTTTTAAGTCTCTTTTTAAAGAAAATCTCCTGCTTTTCCCCTTCCCAGTGCTCGCCGCCTCCTAATATGCCGGCTGCGAAAGGGTCTCCTAATATGATGAAGACTCTTTGTACGTCGTAGGCTGTTTTGATATTTATGACAAGCTCGTCCTCGTTCAGGGGGTAGCAGTAGTTGTCGTATGCCTGATGGTAAACTCCGTTGAATTCCATATATGTCCTTCTCTTTCTTGTTCTTATTCTTTCGGGTACAAAAAGGAACTATTTAGACTTTAATTAGGATATTGCAACAGGATAATAAATAATCTGTGACGGGTTCCTGATATAAGATTTTCTAAATATTCTGATTGAAGTTGTGGTAACTTAACGCAAACATTCTTCCGACAAAACCTGCCACCGGCAGCTTTTGCTGGACACATTGGCGCATTCGCCATCCATGGCTCAGGTCTCATTCTCGGCAACGTCCTGTTGCCGAGTTGCTGGATAGCATACAGAACATTAAGAAAATCTAATATCCTCCACAAGTCACAGATTATTTATTATCCTGTCGCAATATCCCTCCTATGTTTTTAAATTCCTTTTTGTACCCTTGTTCTATATAAAAATATAGCATATCGACCTTGACGATTCAACTTACGATTACTTATAATATCCTATAAAAAGAAGTCAAGGAGAACAAACATGTCCGGATCTACATTAGGAAATATATTTAAAATTACAACCTGGGGTGAGTCTCATGGCAGGGGACTCGGCGTGGTGGTAGATGGCTGTCCTGCCGGTCTTGAGTTATGTGAGGCTGACATCCAGAAGTTTTTGAACCGCAGGAAGCCTGGTCAGTCCAAATTCACAACGCCCCGTAAGGAGGATGACTCTGTAGAAATTCTTTCCGGAGTCTTTGAAGGAAGAACAACCGGTACTCCTATTTCCATGGTGATATGGAATACAAATCAGAAATCCAAGGACTACAGTGAGATTGCTTCCTACTACAGACCGGGACATGCTGATTTCTGCTTTGATGAAAAATATGGTTTCAGAGATTACAGAGGCGGTGGACGCTCTTCGGGACGTGAAACTATTGGTCGAGTTGCCGCTGGTGCTATTGCTGTAAAAATTCTAAATCAAATGGGAATTGATTTTCTTACCTATACAAAAAGCATTGGCTCTATTTCGGTAGATATGGACAAGTTTGACGCTGGGGAAATCTCAAATAATTCTCTCTATATGCCTGACGCTGAGGCTGCGGCAAGGGCTTCTGAATACCTGAGTAAATGTATCGAAAATAAAAACTCCGCTGGCGGAATATGTGAGTGCCTTGTCACCGGGCTTCCTATTGGTCTTGGCGAGCCTGTTTTTGATAAGCTTGATGCAGATTTAGGCAAGGCTATTATGTCAATCGGTGCTGTGAAGGGCTTTGAGATTGGTGATGGTTTTGCTGTTTCACAGTCTACAGGTTTAGACAATAATGATGCCTTTATCGTAAATAAAGACCATATAAATGCCTGCAAAGAAAGCAATGCCGCAAATAATAGCAGCCTGAATATTACAAAAAAGACTAATCACTCCGGCGGTGTCCTGGGTGGTATGTCAGACGGCTCTCCTCTGGTGTTCAGAGCTGCCTTTAAGCCGACACCATCCATTGCATCTACCCAGCAGACTGTAAACAAGTCTGGGGAAGAAATAGAGATAAGCATCCACGGACGCCACGACCCTATTATCGTGCCACGGGCAGTTGTGGTGGTTGAATCAATGGCAGCTATCACAATTCTTGATTTGCTTTTGTCAAATATGACATCACGGCTTGACAGGATTATTGATTTTTACAAATAAGATAAACTTATATCTGCCATTTGCGTTTTGACGCATAGCGGATTGTATCATGCTTTACGACACATACAGATGCACACAAATATAAAGCCAGCATATACTACACTAACAGCTCTCAAGGAGTATCTATGTGTGGTATAGCTGGTTTTTGTAATTTTGGGAAAAATTTCTTAAATGACACTGTGAGAAATCTGAATATACTTGATGACATGTCAAAATCCTTAGCCCATCGTGGGCATGACAATTT
>CAVFAM010000218.1:0-9968 GCA_963620375.1 Bacteroidaceae bacterium | reverse complement strand
GTATTAGGTGAGGCTATTTACCAGTATCAGAAGAAGACTGTCCGTAAGATGATTCTCAAGGATCATAAGCGTCCGGATGGAAGAGCAATCAACCAGATCAGACCTCTTGCAGCTGAGGTAGATTTAATTCCTAGAGTTCATGGCTCTGCTATGTTTACCCGTGGACAGACACAGATTTGTGATGTTGTTACACTTGCTCCATTATCTGAGGTTCAGAAGATTGATGGAATCGATGCAAACGTAACAACAAAGAGATATATGCACCACTACAACTTCCCAGCATACTCTGTTGGTGAGACAAAGGTTTCTCGTGGACCAGGACGTCGTGAGATTGGACATGGAGCATTAGCTGAGAAGGGTCTTATGGCTGTTCTTCCTAGCGAGGAGGAGTTCCCTTACACAATCCGTGCCGTATCTGAGACATTTGAGTCAAATGGTTCTACATCAATGGCTTCAACATGTGCATCATGTATGTCACTTATGGCTGCCGGTGTACCAATCAAGTCTATGGTTGCTGGTATCTCTTGTGGTCTTGTAACAGGAGACACAGATGATGATTATGTAGTACTTACAGATATTCAGGGACTTGAGGACTTCTTCGGAGATATGGACTTCAAGGTAACTGGTACTCATGAAGGAATCACAGCTATCCAGATGGATATTAAGATTCATGGACTTACACGTCCAATCGTAGAGGAGGCTATCGCAAGAACACGTGAGGCTCGTATCTACATCATGGATGAAGTAATGAGCAAGGCAATCGCTGAGCCTAGAAAAGAAGTAAGCGAGTGGGCTCCAAAGATTGAGCAGATTACAATTGACCCATCTAAGATTGGTGATGTTGTAGGTCAGAAGGGTAAGACAATCAACGAGATTATCGACCGTACAGGTGTCAAGATTGACATCACAGATGAGGGAAGTGTATCTGTATGCGGTACAGATAAGAAGATGATTGCTGTTGCCATCGATATGATTAAGACAATTACAACAGATTTTGAGCAGGGACAGATTTTCGAGGGAACTGTTGTAAGCATCAAAGAGTTCGGTGCTTTCATTGAGTTTGCTCCTGGAAAAGAGGGAATGGTTCATATCTCTAAGATTGCAAATGAGAGAATCAACCATGTTGAGGATGTTCTCACACTTGGAGACAAGGTTAAGGTTGTATGTCTTGGAAAAGATAAGATGGGACGTATCAGCTTCTCTATCAAGGATGTTCCAGCAGAGGCTTAATTGCTGGATGAATTTAGTGCGTTTTAATATGCCAAACTAAATACAAGGGTTAATACCGGCCTTCCAAATTTAGATTTAAAATCTAATGATTGGAGGTCGGTATTTTTGTGTGCCTCAGTATGCAAAAAAAAGCTGCCAATGGCAGGTTTTCTGTATCAAAGTATACAATAAAAGCTGCTGGTGGCTTGATTTTATGCAAAAGCAGGCAAGAAAGCATATTGGTGGCTGGATTGACTGAAATAATATATAACATAATATGTAAAAAAGCATATTATAGTTAAAAATGGAAAATATAAGAGCCGCAATAAATGCAAAAGAGGTATACAAAAACGGACTGACAGGAAAGGGCATAGGAATAGCAATTCTCGACACAGGAGCCTTTATACATCGGGAGATAGCAGAAAATATATCATATTTTAAAGATTTTATACATTATAGAAACAGGTGCTATGATGATAATTCCCATGGCAGCCATATATCGGGCATAATAGCAGCGGATTCCTTTGGCGTAGCACCAAAAGCCTCCCTGATAGAGCTAAAGGTATTGGATGGGAGCGGACGTGGCAATTCATGGGATATTATCAGGTGCCTTAACTGGATTATAGAAAATCATACCCAGTATAATATCAGAATACTGAATTTTTCTATTGGATTTACTCCGGGAGCCGGGATTGATGAACAGAAGGCGATACTTGATTTGGTGGAAAAAATATGGGATTGCGGTGTGGTAGTGGTTGCTGCTGCAGGGAATGACGGACCGGATGAATTCACAATCACTGTTCCGGGGATTTCCAGAAAGATTATTACGGTGGGTTCCTCAGACCCCAAAAGCTTTGGGAGCCGTGGACCAAACAGATGCTGTATAGTAAAGCCTGAGGTGCTGGCACCGGGCTATCAGATAAGAAGTATTTCTAACCATGAGGATGAGTATGAGTACAAGACTGGGACATCAATGTCTACACCTATGGTCAGTGGCGCAATAGCGCTTGTGCTTGAGAAAAACCCGCTGCTTAGACCAGAGGAGATTAAGCTGATGCTCTATAATAGCTGTAAGAGAAACAGGGAAAACGAAAATTATTCCTGGGGTACACTAAATGTAGATGCCCTGGCAGCTCTGGCAAACTAAATATTGGAAATTTGTCTTGAAATTAGTCACATATCCTGCTACAATATCTGGGTATTGAAAAGATGAAAGGCAACTATATATGGAATTAAATGTAAAGCTTCAGGTGTTTGAAGGTCCTTTGGATTTGTTGTTACACCTAATTGACAAGAATAAAGTAAATATATATGACATTCCAATCGTTGAGATTACAGCACAATATATGGAGTATATTGCTGAAATGAAGCGCAGGGATTTAGATGTCTTAAGCGAGTTCCTGGTTATGGCTGCCACACTTATTGATATAAAGTCCAAAATGCTCTTACCATCAGAAGTGACTGATGAGGAGGAAGAAGAGGATCCGAGAGCAGAGCTTGTCCAGCAGTTATTAGAGTATAAAATGTACAAGTGCATGGCATACGAGCTTAAGGACAGACAGATTGATGCCTGCAAGACCATGTTCAAGGAGCCTACTATTCCAGCAGAGGTGCTGGCATACGAGGAACCGGTTGACATCAATGAGCTGGTATCGGATGTGACTCTTGCCAAGTTAAATGACATTTTCCAGAGCATTATGAAGAAACAGGTAGAGAAAATCGACCCTGTCAGATCTAAATTCGGGAAAATCCAAAAGGAAGAGGTCTCTCTCGAGGACAAAATGGAACAGCTTACAGAGTATGCCCGTGAGCATAGGCATTTCAGCTTCAGGGGGATTCTGGAAGAACAGGCTTCCAAGGTTGACATTATCGTTACCTTTTTAGCTATATTGGAATTAATGAAAATGGGAAAAATAATTATATCGCAGGAGAGGATTTTTGATGACATCAAGATTGATTCAAAAATAGCTGCGTAATATCAGGGGATACAGATTGTATGGATGACAGACAATACAAGGCAATAATAGAAGCGATTCTGTTTACAATGGGTGAGTCAGTAGAGCTTGAAAAAATTGCGAATGCGTTAGAATTAGATAAAAATAAGACTAAAAAGCTGATAGAGGAAATGCAGGATGAGCTTAACAGCTCCATGCGGGGCGTGACTATCATGGAGCTTGACGGCTCTTACCAGATGTGTACCAAAACTGAGATGTACGAATATCTGATAAGGATAGCAAAGCAGCCTAAGAAGAGAGTGCTCACTGACGTGTTGTTAGAGACACTTTCCATAATAGCCTATAAGCAGCCTGTTACAAGAGTAGAGGTTGAAAAAATCAGAGGTGTATCAAGTGACCATGCCATAAGCAAGCTGGTTGAGTATAATCTGGTCTGTGAGCTGGGAAGATTAGATGCGCCGGGCAGACCGCTTTTGTTTGGTACAACAGAAGAGTTTCTGAGAAGCTTTGGAGTACACTCGGTTGATGAGCTTCCAGTCCTAAGCCCTATGCAGGTAGAGGAGTTCAAGCAGGAGGCAGAAGCTGAGATGAAGGTTGATTTAGATATTTAAGTAAATTCTTTTAAAAACACTAACGCCATGAGCATTATCAGTGTATAATGTTCATGGCGATTTTTCGGAAATTATAGTGAAAAATTTAACAATATAAGTTGAAATTTTTTCCTAAATGATATATTATCATAATAGCGAAAAATTTTATTTTTTTATAAATGGAGGTCATAAAATGAGTAGTAACAATGAGAACTTGGCAATGCAGCGAATTGCTAAGTTGGTCGATGAGAACAGCTTTATGGAAATCGGTTCTCTCGTAACAGCACGTAGTACAGACTTCAATCTTACTGCAGCAAAAACTCCATCTGATGGTGTAATCATCGGACACGGTCTGATTGATGGAAACCTTGTTTTCATCTACAGTCAGGACGCATCAGTACTTAATGGTACAATCGGCGAGATGCATGCAAAGAAGATTGCTTCTGTGTATGACATGGCAATGAAAATGGGAGCACCTGTAATCGGATTTATCGACTGCGGTGGTATCCGTCTTCAGGAGTCTTTTGATGCACTTGATGGCTTTGGTCAGATATATGCAAAGGAAGTAGCTGCAAATGGTGTGATTCCACAGATTTGTGGTGTGTTTGGCAACTGTGGTGGAGGACTTTCTGTAGTGCCTGCACTCTGTGATTTCGCTTTTATCGAGGAGTCAAAGGGCAGAATGTTTGTTAATTCTCCAGATTCTATCGAGGGAAACAGAGTTGAAAAGTGTGACACAGCTTCTGCTAAGTTCCAGAGCGAGAACAATGGCTGCGTAGACAGCTATGGCTCAGAGGATGAGATTATTGCTGAAATCAGAGCCCTCGTTTCATTATTACCATCTAATAATGAGGGAGATCCATACACAGATTCATGTGAGGATGATTTAAACAGAGCATGCAACAGCATGGCTGAGATGAAGGAAGACCCAAGATTCCTTCTTGCAGAAATTGCTGATGATCATAACTTCTTTGAAGTAAAGAAGAATTTTGCAAAGAACATGGTGACAGGATTTGTCAGATTAAATGGTATGACTGTTGGTGCTATTGCAAACTGTTCTGTAATCTATGATGAAGAGGGAAAGAAGGCTGAAGAGTTTGATCTTTCTTTAACAGCAAAGGGGTGTGAGAAGGCTGCTGAGTTCGTTGAGTTCTGTGATGCATTCTCAATTCCAGTACTCAGCCTTACAAATGTAAATGGCTTCAAGAACTGCATGTGCTCAGAGAAGCGTCTTGCAAAGGCTCTTGCAAAGCTTACTTATGCTTTATCAAATGCAAGTGTTGCAAAGGTTAACCTTGTAACAGGCAAGGCTTTCGGAAGCGCATATGTAGCAATGAACTCTAAGTCAATCGGAGCAGACCTGGTATACGCATATCCAGATGCCAAGATTGGTATGATGGAGCCAGAGCTTGCTGCCAAGATTATGTATCCAGAAGCAGATTCTGCTGAGCTTAATACAAAGGCAGACGAGTATGACAAGCTTCAGTCAAGTGTAGCATCTGCTGCAGCCCATGGCTATGTTGATTTAATTATCGACCCGGTTGATACAAGAAAATATCTTGTGGCTGCATTTGAAATGCTTTACACAAAATATGAATATAAGCCAGAAAAGAAACATGGCACAAAATAGAAAGGGCAGACTTATGAAGAAAAAGATCGCATTAGTATTGAGCGTCTTAATGTCAGCTCTTATGCTTGCTGCCTGCGGAACAGATCCAACAACCGTTGATTACAATGGTATGAGTTATTCAGATCTTGAGAGACAGACAGTAGTTGATGCCTACTATGTAAGTACATTAACTGACTATTATGGCGCAGACTTTGAGTTTACTGATGATGTAATATCACAGTACGAGTCATATGGTATTTCACCTAGCATCTTTGATGCAGTATCAACATGGGGTGAGATAGAGGCAGAGTTTGGTGACAACACACAGTTTAATACTGATAGTTTCAATCCGGACACTTTTGATACAAGTTCCTTTAAAGTGGAAAAAGCAGGTGAGACTCTCACAACTGATTTGACACTTAAATTTGGTGATAAAGATGTAGATTTCCAGTTAGTATATGATTATTATTCTATGGATGTAACTGGTGTTACAGTTACACCGATATATTCACTTGGAGAGAAGATGTCTAAGGCAGGACTTAACACTCTTATCTCTATGAGTATAGTATTCGTAGTACTTATTCTGATTTCACTTATTATTAGCTGCTTCAAGATATTCCCATATCTTGAGAACAAAAAGGCTGAAAAGAAGAAAGCAGAAAATGCAACTGCCAAGGCCGCAGATGCTCCAGCAGTAAGTGAGCCAGAGGCAGAGGAAAACTTAACTGATGATACAGAACTTGTCGCAGTTATTGCTGCAGCAATTGCTGCAAGCGAAGGAACATCTACAAGCGGATTTGTAGTACGTTCAATCAATAGAAGATAATCAGGAGGACATTTGAAATGAAAAATTATACAATTACAGTTAACGGAAACGTTTATGACGTTACAGTAGAAGAGACAGGAAGCACATCAGCTTCTACAGCAGCACCAAAGAGAGTTGCTGCACCAGCCGCAGCACCAGCTGCAAAGCCAGCCGCTGCATCAGGAGCAGGAAGTGTTAAGATTGAAGCAGGAGCTGCCGGAAAAGTATTCAAGATTGAGTCAAAGGTTGGCGATTCTGTAAAGAAGGGTGATACAATCCTTATTCTTGAGATTATGAAGATGGAGACACCTGTAGTTGCAACACAGGACGGAACAGTAGCAAGCATTGATGTAACTGTTGGAGATCAGGTTGAGTCAGGTGCTTTACTTGCAACATTAAACTAATTTAGGAGGATACTATAGTGAGTTACGTAGGTGAAACTTTATCCAACCTCCTACATCAGACAGCCTTCTTTAATTTGACAGTCGGAAATTATGTGATGATTGCCGTTGCATGCTTCTTCTTATGGCTTGCAATCAAAAAAGGCTTTGAGCCATTGTTGCTTGTACCTATTGCTTTTGGTATGTTACTTGTAAATATCTATCCAGATATTATCGCAAGCCCAGAGCATACCAGCAATGGTGTAGGTGGATTACTTTATTACTTTTATACATTAGATGAGTGGTCAATCTTACCATCCCTTATTTTCCTTGGTGTTGGTGCCATGACAGACTTTGGTCCACTTATCGCAAACCCAATCAGCTTCTTACTCGGAGCTGCAGCACAGTTTGGTATCTTCTCAGCATATTTCCTTGCTATTCTGCTTGGATTTAATGACAAGGCCGCTGCCGCTGTATCTATTATCGGAGGAGCAGATGGACCGACATCCATTTTCCTTGCAGGAAAATTAGGACAGACTGGTCTGATGGGACCAATTGCCGTTGCGGCATACTCGTACATGGCGTTAGTTCCTATTATCCAGCCACCAATTATGAAAGCATTGACAACTAAGAAAGAGCGTCAGATTAAGATGCAGAACTTACGTCCGGTAAGTAAGCTTGAGAGAATCCTCTTCCCAATCGTTGTTACTATTGTAGTATGTACATTGCTTCCAACTACAGCACCACTTGTTGGTATGCTTATGCTTGGAAACCTCTTCCGTGAGTCTGGTGTAGTTCGTCAGCTTCAGGAGACAGCTAGTAATGCTCTTATGTACATCGTAGTTATCCTGCTTGGTACATCAGTAGGTGCTACAACAAGTGCAGAGTCATTCATTAACTGGAGCACAATCAAGATTGTAGTCCTTGGTCTTGTTGCATTTATGGTTGGTACAGCAGCCGGAGTACTTTTCGGAAAGCTCTTATGCCTCATTACAAAGGGCAAGATAAACCCATTGATTGGTTCAGCCGGTGTTTCAGCCGTTCCTATGGCTGCCCGTGTATCACAGAAGGTTGGTGCTGAGGAAGACCCAACAAACTTCCTTCTCATGCATGCTATGGGACCAAACGTTGCAGGTGTAATCGGAACAGCAGTAGCTGCCGGATGCTTCATGGCAATATTTGGAATTTAATAATTGGATAAAAATATATATTCGAAAGGAATAAAAAAATGGGAGTTAAGATTACAGAAACCGTCCTTCGAGATGCGCATCAGTCACTCATTGCCACAAGAATGACAACAGAGCAGATGCTTCCAATCATCGATAAGATGGATAAAGTTGGATATAATGCAGTAGAGTGCTGGGGTGGAGCTACATTTGATGCCTGCCTTAGATTCTTAAAGGAAGATCCATGGGATCGTCTTAGAAAATTAAGAGATGGATTCAAGAATACAAAGCTTCAGATGCTTTTCCGTGGACAGAATATCCTTGGATATCGTCCATATGCAGATGATGTTGTAGAGTATTTCGTACAGAAGTCTATCGCAAACGGAATTGATATTATCCGTATATTCGATTGCTTAAATGATATCAGAAACTTACAGACAGCAGTTACAGCATGTAACAAGGAAAAAGGACATGCTCAGGTAGCTCTTTCATACACACTTGGAGATGCTTACACACTTGACTACTGGATGGAGATGGCAAAGAGAGTAGAGGACATGGGTGCTGACTCACTTTGTATCAAGGATATGGCTGGTCTTTTAGTTCCTGCAAAGGCAACAGAGCTTGTACAGGCACTCAAGGATTCTACAAGCCTTCCTATCGAGCTTCATACACACTACACATCAGGTGTGGCTTCAATGACATACATGAAGGCTGTTGAGGCTGGTGTTGATATTATCGATACAGCTATGTCTCCATTTGCTCTTGGAACAAGCCAGCCAGCTACTGAGGTTATGGTAGAGGCATTTAAGGGTACAGAGTATGATACAGGTCTTGACTTAAATCTTTTAAGTGAGATTGCTGATTACTTCAGACCAATGAGAGAGGAAGCTTTAGCTTCTGGACTTATGAATCCAAAGGTATTAGGTGTAAACATCAATACACTTCGTTACCAGGTTCCAGGTGGTATGCTTTCAAACCTTATTTCTCAGCTCAAGGAGCAGGGAAAAGAGGACAAGTACGAGGAAGTTCTTGCAGAGGTACCAAGAGTGCGTAAAGACCTTGGTGAGCCACCACTTGTTACTCCTTCATCACAGATTGTAGGAACACAGGCTGTATTCAATGTCCTTATGGGCGAGAGATACAAGGTTGCTACAAAGGAGACAAAGGATATCCTTCTTGGAAAATATGGCCAGACTGTTAAGCCATTCAACCCAGAGGTTGTAGAGAAGGTACTGGGCGATGATGCCAAGAATGCTATCACATGCCGTCCAGCTGATTTATTAGAGCCAGAGCTTGATAAGATTGAGGCTGAGATGAAGCAGTGGAAACAGCAGGATGAGGATGTGCTCTCATATGCCCTGTTCCCACAGGTAGCTACAGACTTCTTCAAGTACAGAGAAGCCCAGCAGACAGGAGTAGATGCAAAGGTTGCAGATACTAAAAACAAGGCTTATCCTGTATAATAGCTAAAATATTTGACCGCGATGCAAAATGCATCGCGGTTTTTCTTGATTTAAAGTTTATTTGTGGTACAATCAGAAATTGTGGGGTTTAATGAAGATTTAGATTAGGAAGAGTAATTTAAAATGGATATTTCACAAAATGATATTTTAGTCAAGGATACACATGGAAATGATATTGTAAGCTCGGTAGACAGGGTATCGGTAATGCTGCATCATACCATGGCGATAGTGGGTGGCTTTATGGGCTGTTATGCAGTTCTGCTCAGGGCTGATTTTTTAGGCAACGCCCAGACATCTAATCTGCTTTATATACTGCTGGCAGTATTTGGCGGCAACTTAGGCGAATTTCTGATAAGAATAGGGGCTGTGTTTATCTATGCAATCAGTGTTATAATGTTTGCAGTTATAAAAAACAAGCTGGATATTAATATAAAGTATATATCTTTGGGGATTGATGCGCTGGCTATATGTGCCCTGGCGTTTATCCCGGAGAATGTAAACCCTGTTATTGGCTTATACCCTATATTTTTTGCAATGGCATTTCAGTGGAATGCCTTTTCGGGACATTATGGATATAACAGCTCTACCATATTTTCAACCAATAACCTAAGACAGGTGTCTCTGGCTATAGGTGAGTATATCTGTAATGGGGACAAGAAGCACCTGCACAAGGCTAAGTTTTTCCTTGGAAGTCTTATAGGCTTTCATCTGGGAGCAGCATTTGCCTATGTCTGCGTATTGAATTATTCTGTACAGGCAATATGGTTTAATCTCTTTCCTGTATTTGTAGG
>CAVFAM010000217.1:499-5724 GCA_963620375.1 Bacteroidaceae bacterium | reverse complement strand
AGCAGTACTATAACATATGGGTACACCAGATAAAGACCCCTATATCAGGCATGAATGTGGTGCTTCAGAGCATGGAACCCACAGAGGAGGTAGGGGAACTGCAAAACCAGCTCTTTTCAGTAGAGCAGTATGTGGACATGGCATTGCAGTACCAGAAGCTAAAATCCACAACCAATGATTTCAGCTTTGCAGAAATACCCCTGAACAGGGTTATCCGGGAAAATATCAGAAAGTATGCCAGACTCTTTATAGCCAAAAAGCTGGCAGTAAAATATGATGAGACAGCCTTAAGTGTCCTGACGGATGAAAAATGGTTAAGCTTTGTATTAGGACAGGTAATCACAAACGCTGTCAAATACTCAAACAAAGGCTCAATCACAATCCAGGTCTATGAAGATGAGTATAACACCTGCCTGTCCGTAAAAGACCAGGGAATTGGTATCAGCCCGGAGGACTTGCCACGGGTATTTGAGCGTGGCTACACCGGTTATAATGGACGGGCGGATAAGAAATCCACAGGAATAGGCTTATTCCTATGCAGAAGCGTAACCGAAATGCTTGGGCACAGAATACAAATCAGTTCAGAGCTGGGCGTGGGCACAGAGGTTATTATTTATTTCTCTAAGAAGCGAATCACAGAGTGAAGCATTTCTTACAAAAATGTAAGATAAACGAAAGCCAAATCAATGGCTTACCACCCACCGTGTAGTGTATATTCAAACCATAAAATAAATCGCAGCCATAAGCTGTGATGCTGAAAGGAAGAAGACAATGGCAATTTTAGAGGTAAGCAATTTGAAAAAGATATATACTACCCGCTTTGGTGGAAATCAGGTTCAGGCGTTAGCTGATGTGAATTTCTCCGTGGAATCGGGAGAGTATGTGGCAATCATGGGAGAGTCAGGCTCTGGAAAGACAACTCTTCTAAACATTTTAGCGGCACTTGACCGCCCGACTTCAGGGGATGTGAATTTGAATGGAATGCATTTATCAGATGTTAAGGAAAAACAAATCGCTACGTTTCGCAGGGAGCATCTTGGTTATGTTTTTCAGGATTTTAATCTACTTGACCAGTTTTCTCTTCGTGACAATATTTATCTGCCGCTGGTGCTTGCAGGCACTGATTACAGGAAAATGGAAAAGAGACTGACACCTATAGCAGAAAAGCTTGAGATTACAGATTTGCTTGAAAAGTACCCATATGAGGTGTCAGGTGGACAGAAGCAGAGGGCAGCGGTGGCAAGAGCCTTAATTACAAATCCAGAGTTAATCCTTGCGGATGAGCCGACAGGAGCCCTGGACTCAAAGAGTACAGATAGTCTTTTAAAGCTCTTTAACAAGATAAATGCAGGTGGGCAGACCATCCTCATGGTGACTCATTCCACAAAGGCAGCAAGCCATGCCAACCGTATACTTTTCATCAAGGATGGCCAGGTATACCACCAGCTGTACCGGGGCAACATGACCAACGAACAGCTGTATTCAAAGATTCAGGACACCCTGACACTACTTATGACAGGTGGTGATTTGAATGAATAAACTATATGCTAAGCTTGCGGTTACAAATATTAAGAAAAATAAGCTCTTGTATATACCCTATATCATATCGGGAATAATTGTTATCTCCTTTGTATACATGATGTCTTTTATGCAGTTGAACAAAGGCATTGACACCGTGTATGGAGCCAGAACGGTCAAAGCAATGATGAGCCTTGGAGTCTGGATAGTGCTTATTTTTTCATACATTTTCCTGTTTTACACCAACAGCTTCCTAATCAAGAGGCGCAAAAAAGAATTTGGTGTATACAACATGCTGGGCATGGAAAAAAGACATGTGAGCAGGGTTTTTGCGGTAGAGAGCATAATTGTGGCACTTATTTCCATTGTGAGTGGACTTGTAGTAGGTATAGTTTTTTCAAAGCTTTGTATGCTCTTATTTTTCTATATTATAAAGCTGGATGTATCCTTTGGTTTTGAAATCTCACTGCAGAGCATAGGCTTCACCCTGGCAGCCTTTGGTATATTATACCTGCTGATTCTCATTCACAACTGCATCCAGATTAGAAAAGCAAACACAATGGAGCTGATAAAGGGTGGAAACATAGGTGAGCGTGAGCCAAGAACCAAGTTTATTTTATCGATTATCGGTTTTGCCTGCCTTTTTGCAGGATATTACCTGTCAATTACAATAACTGATGCTTACAGCGCTATAACCTTCTTTTTTATAGCGGTTATCCTTGTAATTATTGGAACCTACCTTGTGTTTACAACAGGCAGTATATTTGTACTTAAATTACTAAAGAAAAATAAAAAGTTTTACTACAACAAGCGCCACATGACAGCGGTTTCAGGCATGCTCTACAGGATGAAGCAGAATGCGGTTGGACTTGCAAATATCTGCGTTTTATCCACCATGGTGCTGGTGACTATATCCACAACAGTAGCCCTCTATGCCGGCGTTCAGGACACTATCAATATAAGCTATCCGGCAGAGATGGAGATTGAGGCATACTCAGCTACAGCACCGCTTGCAAAAAATGAAGAGGCACTTTCATACATTGAGGACAAGGCGGTGGCTCACAAGCTGACAGTAGGTGAGACCCTCATATACTCGTCATTTCGTGTTACAGGCATTTTCGAGGACGAAAAGCTGCTTGCAAAGGATAATGAAACAGATCCGACAGATATAAAGTATGTAACTTTTATAACAAGAGAAGACTTTATAAAAAGCTGCATCGATTATGAGAAAAAAGTTCCAAAGCTTGCAGCGGACGAGGTCTTTGTGACCTGCGCAGCAGGAAGCTATGATAAAAACTATATAGATTTCTGTGGCACAAAATATAAGGTAAAGCAGTCAGATACTTACAAGAGCGGCAGCATGAACGGAAAGACCGGCTATATAAGCATGAACATATCAGACGATACCATGTTTGTTGTTGTGGCAGATGATAATGTTTTAAATAAAGCCTATGAGGGCTATTCCTCCAGCTGGTCGAATTGGACGAATTCATTTGTGGTAAGATATTTTGTAGATTGTGACGGTACGCAGGCGGATAAGCTGACATTTGCAGAAGACTTTATGTCAGATCTGGAAGAAGTAGATTCAAGAGAGCTTTTTGGTGAGTTTGACAGATTAGACCATATCTCAAGAGAAGAGGCAAGGATGGATTTCTACTATGCAGATGGAGGACTTCTCTTTCTGGGACTGGTCTGCGGCTTTATGTTCCTAGTTGTGACAGCCATGATAATCTTCTACAAGCAGGTGTCAGAGGGCTATGATGACAGGGAACGCTACGCAATCATGGAAAAAGTAGGAATGAGCCAGCTTGAGGTGAAGAACACTATATCATCCCAGGTGCGGATAGTATTTTTCCTGCCACTCATTGTGAGCTACTGCCATCTTGCAGGGGCTTTCCCAATGATAAGGCTTATGATATCCTACCTTTTCAGGACAAATGTGATGATATTTGTGATAAGCCTTGTTATTACAGCCGTAATTTTTGCAATGATATATTACCTGATATTCAAGCTGACATCAAAAGCATATTACGATATAGTAAAGTAAAATGTAGCTGACTTCCCACATGAAGCCCTAATTTAACCGGGTGACATACAGTTGTTTTGCAGAACAAAATATGAACTGCCACGGGGTTCCATAAAAGACGGAAACGGAAACAACAAACCGAGTTTCCATACCCTATCCTCGATTAAATCCCGTGGCTAATTTCATATTTTTTCTGGAAAATACACTGTATGCCACTCGGTTTTTTGAAGTTTTATGAGTGGGAAGTCCCCACCCATATCTAAAAATATCCCGAAAATATCAGAAAAATCTTGGAAAACCCCTGAAAATTTATTAAAATAGAATTAGCAGTACTTAAGAAACAGAAAACGGATTTTCTAACAGAGGAGATATGGAGGATTCATATGAAAAAAGGCAAACTAGGGAAGTGCCTTTCAGTTCTGCTCAGTGCATTTCTTTTGGCAGGCTGTGGCACAGTGACACAGATTGATGACTATGCAACTAATAAAGTGGAGGGCGGTACAGAACAGACTGTTTCAGCAGACACATCGACAGCCGGCAATTCTGAGGCAATCCCAAAGGATGAGATAAAGGTCGGAGTAATACACTTGTCAGACCCGGCAGAGGGCAGCGGTTACACCTATACCCATGATTTGGGTATTCAGGGCATGCAGCAGAATCTTGGACTTACTGATGACCAGATTGTGCGCAAGATTAATGTGGCAGATACCGACGAAGCAGCTACAAGACAAGCCATACAGGAATGTATTGATGAGGGCTGCAATATCATATTTACTACAAGCTGGGGCTACATGGAGACCACGGCAGAGATGGCAGAGGAATATCCTGATATATATTTCTCCCATGGTACAGGCTACATGAGCAATGGTAAGAACTTTAATAATTATTTTGGCAGAATCTATCAGGCCAGATACCTGAGCGGTATTGTGGCAGGCATGAACACAAGCACCAATAAAATCGGTTATGTGGCAGCCATGGATTCCTCTAATTCAGAGGTGACAGGTGGAATAGATGCCTTTGCACTGGGCATTTATTCTGTAAACCCTGATGCGAGGGTATATGTGAAGGTGACAAACAGCTGGTATGACCCTGATGGAGAAAAGGCGGCAGCCCAGACCCTTCTTGACATGGGCTGTGATGTGATTGCCCAGCACTGTGATACAGAGTATCCGCAGACCCTGGCTGAGGAGTATGGAGCCTACAGTATCGGCTACAATTCAGACATGAGCAAAAATGCACCAGATGCCTGTCTGTGCAGTGTCATATGGAACTGGAGTGCCTACTATACCACAGCAGTCCAGAGCGTGATTGATGGCACATGGGATGGCAGTAACTATTATGGCGGCATGACTGAAAATCTGGTGGGAATCACAGCTCTTGCAGATTTCTGCGCAGATGGAACCCAGGAAAAGGTGGATGAAGCCAAGGCACAGATTTTGTCGGGAGAAAACGGAGTCTTTGACGGCGTGATAGAGACCAACACAGGGGAGACTGTGGGAGAAGAAGGAAAGACACTGGATGATGCAACTATTACTGGCGGTATAAACTGGTATTTTAAGACCGTAAGTGTAGTGGAATAGGAGGGACAGCATGAATATTAAGAAAAAAATCCTTGCGATTACAATCGTACCGGTACTTGTGCTTGGACTTATTTCACTTGCATTTTCTACTACCATGGTTA
>CAVFAM010000217.1:0-411 GCA_963620375.1 Bacteroidaceae bacterium | reverse complement strand
TTCTACTACCATGGTAAAAAATTCCATGCTTGATGAAATACAGGATGCCTTAAAGGGAACTGCGGCAGCAACCCTTGCGGCCTATGACCAGAACACAGGAGATTATCTGGAAACTACAAACGGAGACATCTGGAAGGGCAGTTATAATATTTCAAAATCAGAGAACCTTGTGGACCGTATCAAGAGCAACAGCGGAATGGATGTTACATTTTTCTATGGTGACAAGAGAATCATGACATCTGCTGTAGATGAAGAGGGCAACCGTATCTTAAACTCAAAAGCCGGGGATAAGATTGTAGAAAAAGTATTAAAGGGCGGCGAGGAGTATTTCAGTCAGGCAGTGTCTATTGAGGGCACCTTAAACTATGGTTATTTTATGCCGGTTTACCAGAACGGAAGCACAAGTGAGAT
>CAVFAM010000216.1:0-3094 GCA_963620375.1 Bacteroidaceae bacterium | reverse complement strand
CGCCGTGAGAGGGCGGCGTCTTAACCGCTTGACCAACGAACCGTGTATTATAATAACAAACACAAGGGGGTTCGTCAAGTACTTTTTAAAATTTTTTCTTAGAAAATTTTCTCAAAATAAAGGTCTAGGCTAATTACTTGTTTTATGGTAATATAGTCACAGATAACCTTGGTTTTATATCAGATTATGAAACTAAGGTTATTTTTAATGCTTTAGTACACAATACTACAAAGATTTGTATAGGAGGAAACATGGCAAAAAAATCAATATGGGTTACAGGTGCATCCGGACGACTGGGTTCTGCGCTTGTAAAGATGTTAAAGCAGGATATAGAAAATAAGGTAGTAGCAACAGATATGGACGTGGATATCACAAACCTTAAGGATGTGACACAGCATGCAGAGGTGTACAGACCCAATATCGTGATTAACTGTGCTTCATTATCAAATGGAGAATACTGCGAGAATAACAAGGTAGAGGCATACAAGGTTAATGCACTTGGGGCAAGAAACCTGGCAATCGCTTCCCATCATGTGAATGCCAAGATAATCCATCTTTCAACAGACGATATCTTTGAGGGAAAGACCGAAGGCAGCATGACAGAATTTGACGCACCAGCACCAGTGACAATCTATGCCAAGTCAAAGCTTGCAGGTGAAGAGTATGTGAGAGAACTGAATCCTAAGCACCTTATAGTCAGAAGCTCATGGGTATACGGAATCGGTCATGATGATTATTTTTCGTTTGTAGCAGAAAATGGCAAAAATGGCACAGCCTTTGATGCCTACACAAATAAAATCAGTTCGCCAACCAGCTCAGAGGCACTGGCAGAGTTTATCGTTTCCATGATAGAAAAGTCAGAGTATGGCATTTTCCACGCATCCAGCGAGGGACAGTGTACACGCTATGAGTTTGCCCAGGCAATCCTTGCAGATATGGGATATGACGTAAGCCTTGCAAAGCCTGTAAAATCAGAGAAGGCAGAGTCCACAGTGCTTGAAAATCTGATGATGAAAATGACAGAAGTATATGAGATGAGCTCATGGGAAAAAGACCTGGATGTATATATCAGGTCGATAAAGGAGGCTGACTAATAGATGGCAGAAAATGAAAAGAAAAAAAAGAAGAAACTATCACTCACCTCAAAGATTTTTATCGGTCTTATAGCTGGCGTAATCTGTGGTGTGATTTTTAATTTATTTGTTCCGGCAAGCTATGTGAGGGATACAATCATAGTAGATGGAATATGCTATGTAATAGGTAATGGTTTTATCAAGCTGATGAAAATGCTTGTTGTACCTCTGGTTTTTTGTTCGCTGGTATGCGGTGCATCAGCAATCGGAGATACAAAGACTCTGGGAAAAGTAGGAGGCAAGACTATTGCATTCTATCTGGCAACTACTGCAATTGCTGTAACTGTGGCTATATCTGTAGCTACCCTTATCAAGCCAGGTATCGGTCTTAATATGAACATGATAGAGGCGGAGAATGTTACAGTGGCAGAAAAGACATCTGCGGTTGATACTCTGCTGGATATTATTCCAGACAATCCATTTAATTCACTGGCAAATGGAAATATGCTGCAGGTTATTGTATTTGCCCTTATTGTGGGAATCCTCCTTGCAAAGATGGGAGAGAGAGCAGAGCTTGTGGCAAACTTTTTCAGCCAGTTCAATGACCTGATGATGGAGATGACAAATCTTGTAATGAGCTTTGCACCTATCGGCGTATTTTTCATGCTCACAAGAACCTTTGCAAACCTTGGTTTTGATGCCTTTATTCCGCTCCTTAAATACATGGGAAGCGTGGTATTAGGTCTTGGTGTGCAGTGCTTTGTTGTATACATGATTTTGCTCTTTGTATTTACAAGACTAAATCCATTCAAGTTTATAAAGAAGTTTTTCCCTGTAATGGCATTTGCATTCTCTACATCTACATCAAATGCTACAATTCCTTTAAATATCGAGACTTTGGAGGAAAAGATGGGAGTATCAAGGAGAGTGTCTTCATTTACAATTCCTCTTGGTGCCACAATCAACATGGATGGAACATCTATCATGCAGGGTGTAGCGGTAGTTTTTGCTGCACAGGCATATGGCATTAATCTGGGTATCTCAGGTTATCTCACAGTTATTGCCACAGCAACTCTTGCCTCAATAGGTACAGCAGGTATTCCATCAGTGGGACTTGTAACACTTACTATGGTATTTTCTGCGGTAGGACTGCCAGTGGAAGCAATTACACTTATCATGGGAATCGACAGAATCCTTGATATGCTCCGTACAGCAGTAAATGTCACAGGTGATGCGGTATGTACTACAGTTGTGGCATATCAGAATAAGGATGTGGACAGAGAAGTATTCGCTAGAAAGTAATATATAAGGATATATTAAGAAAAATATAATTGTTAAGCAAACCATAGGTGCTATAATTGTATTCAAACATCAGACAGATGTAACTTAGGGTGAAAACCCAGTGGTTAACTTATAGTAGTATATCATCAACGGAGGAGATTAATATGCTGACAATTTTATTTTTACTTTTAATGATAGCTGTTTTTGGAAAACTGATATGGCTTGCAATCAGGGCTGCATGGGGAATTACAAAAATCATATTTGGCATAGTTCTTTTGCCAATAGTATTGATAGTTTTAGCAGTATCTGGTTTAATAGTAGTAGCACTGCCGATACTAATAATCGTAGGTCTGGCAGCATTGCTTATACCAAAAAAGGGATAAAAAAGGAGGAGAAAAGAAAATGAAATACAGAATAGATGGGGAGAGCTTACCGGTTTTAAAAGTGCTTTTGGAGCAGGGCGAGGCAATCGAGTGTGAAGCCGGCGCCATGGCATGGATGGATGATGAAATCCAGATGCAGACAAAGGCAGGCGGACTTGGCAAAATGCTCGGACGTATGCTCACAAATGAGAACGCATTTATGAACACATATGTAGCCAACAGGACAGGTGAGATTGCATTTTCATCTAAGTTTCCAGGCTCAATCAGGGCAATCGAGATTACACCGGGAAACGGACTTATCGTGCAGAAGGGTTCATTCCTTGCATCATTTGGAAATATCACAAATGAGGTATATAT
>CAVFAM010000215.1:2411-7826 GCA_963620375.1 Bacteroidaceae bacterium | reverse complement strand
TGTGGCAGAACTCAACTGATGAAGGATCTCCACCGTGCTCTCCACAGATACCAACATGAAGTGCCGGGTTGACTGGCTTACCAAGTTTGATAGCAGTCTCCATCAATTTACCAACACCTGTCTGGTCTAACTTAGCAAATGGATCGTTCTCGAAGATCTTCTTGTCATAGTAAGCATCTAAGAACTTACCGGCATCATCACGAGAGAATCCAAATGTCATCTGTGTCAGGTCGTTTGTACCAAAGCAGAAGAAATCTGCTTCCTTAGCGATCTCATCAGCAGTAAGTGCTGCTCTTGGGATCTCGATCATAGTACCAACTTCGTACTCTAAGGTAACGCCTGCTGCTGCGATTTCAGCATCTGCTGTCTCAACAACAACTTTCTTAACATACTTCAATTCTTCCACTTCACATACAAGTGGGATCATGATCTCAGGCTTAACATTCCAATCAGCATGTTCTTTCTGAACTTCGATTGCTGCACGGATAACAGCCTTTGTCTGCATCTTAGCGATTTCAGGATAAGTAACAGCCAGACGGCATCCTCTGTGACCCATCATTGGGTTGAACTCATGGAGTCCATCGATGATTGTCTTGATCTGCTCTACAGTCTTGCCCTGAGCATCTGCTAACTTCTTGATGTCTGCTTCCTCGGTAGGAACGAACTCATGAAGAGGTGGATCCAGGAAACGGATGGTAACCGGGCATCCTTCCAGTGCTTCATAAAGAGCCTTGAAATCTCCCTGCTGATATGGAAGGATCTTCTCAAGTGCTGCTTCTCTTTCTTCTACTGTATCAGAACAGATCATTTCACGGAATGCTGCAATTCTGTCTTCCTCGAAGAACATATGCTCTGTACGGCAAAGTCCGATACCTTCTGCACCAAGCTCACGAGCTTTCTTAGCATCTGCAGGAGTATCTGCATTTGTACGAACCTTAAGAGTTCTGATTTCATCAGCCCAAGCCATAACACGTCCGAACTCACCAGCGATCTGAGCATCTACTGTTGGGATAAGTCCAGCGTAGATGTTTCCTGTTGTTCCGTCGATAGAGATCTCTGATCCCTCTGTGAATGTCTGTCCAGCTAATGTGAACTTCTTGTTTTCCTCATCCATGTTGATGTCTCCACAACCAGATACACAACATGTTCCCATTCCACGAGCAACTACGGCAGCGTGAGATGTCATACCACCACGAACTGTAAGGATACCCTGAGCAGCCTTCATTCCTGTGATGTCTTCTGGAGATGTCTCAAGACGTACAAGTACGACCTTCTCTCCTCTTGCAGCCCATGACTCTGCATCGTCAGCTGTAAATACAACCTTACCACAAGCAGCTCCTGGAGATGCTCCAAGACCCTTTCCAAGTGGTGTTGCAGCCTTAAGTGCAGCAGCATCGAACTGTGGGTGAAGAAGTGTATCAAGGTTACGAGGATCGATCATTGCTACAGCCTCTTCTGGTGTCTTGTGTCCCTCATCAACAAGGTCACAAGCAATCTTTAATGCAGCTGGAGCTGTTCTCTTACCATTACGGCACTGAAGCATGTAGAGCTTCTTGTTCTCAACTGTGAACTCCATATCCTGCATATCATGGTAGTGATTCTCAAGAGTCTCACAAACCTTAAGGAACTCAGCATAAGCCTCTGGGAACTCCTGCTCCATCTGAGCGATTGGCATTGGTGTACGAACACCGGCAACTACGTCCTCACCCTGTGCATTGATAAGGAACTCACCCATAAGCTTGTTCTCTCCAGTAGCTGGGTCACGAGTAAATGCAACACCTGTACCAGACTCATTGTTTAAGTTACCGAATACCATTGGCATTACGTTAACTGCTGTTCCCCATGAATAAGGGATATCGTTATCTCTTCTATATACATTTGCACGTGGGTTGTCCCATGAACGGAATACAGCCTCGATAGCAAGCTTTAACTGCTCTACAGGATCTGAAGGGAAATCTGTTCCTAACTGATTCTTGTACTCAGCCTTAAACTGCTCTGCTAACTCCTTAAGGTCAGCTGCTGTAAGGTCTACGTCAAATTTAACTCCTCTGTCCTCTTTCATCTTGTCGATGAGCTGCTCGAAGTATTTCTTTCCTACTTCCATAACAACGTCTGAGAACATCTGGATGAAACGTCTGTATGAATCATATACGAAACGCTCGAATGCTGGATCTGGGTTTCCAGCGATCATAGCTGCAACAACGTCGTCGTTAAGTCCAAGGTTAAGGATTGTATCCATCATACCTGGCATTGAAGCTCTGGCTCCTGAACGAACAGAAACTAATAATGGATTCTTTAAGTCTCCGAATTTCTTTCCGTTAACTTCCTCCATCCACTTAACACCTTCCATAGTCTGGGCCATAATCTCATCATTGATCTTACGTCCATCCTCATAGTACTGTGTACAAGCCTCTGTAGTAATTGTGAATCCCTGTGGTACAGGAAGTCCAATCTCTGTCATTTCAGCAAGGTTTGCGCCCTTACCACCAAGTAAGTTACGCATGGTCATATTTCCCTCTTTGAAGGTATAAACCCACTTGTTTGCCATTTTGCAATTCCTCCTAAATATATAATTTGCTTGAATAGCATGTGCGTTCTTAAAACGCACATGTTAATCATATCATACTTTTACCAAATATCAACAAATTATTTTGTATGAATTATCTTAATTTTTCTTATGTAAAGCTATTCTGATTGCTCGTTTTGCCTGATATGGGAGGATTTTCTTAAACTTATCCTCTGCAACAGTCATCTCTGAGCACTCAGGATGGTCTCTGTGAAGTGTGATTGCATCAAATGCACACTTGGTTGTACATACACCACATCCGATACACTTGTTAGGGTCTACAACTGTAGCACCACAGCCCAGACAACGTGATGTCTCAATCTTAACCTGCTCCTCTGTCAGTGTTAAATGGGCATCCTTAAATGACTTAGCTGGAACGCTTGTATCCACTGCTGCTACCTGGCGTGATGAAGTATCATATGTAGGAACAGAGATATTGTTCTTGTCAAGCTCTGTGAACTCCCAACGGTTACGTCCAATCTTCATATGAGCGTCATGTACATATCTGTGTAATGACTCAGCTGCAACCTTACCTGCTGCAATAGCATCAATTGCAAATCTAGGTCCTGTATATACATCTCCACCTACGAATACATCTGGCTGTGTTGTCTGGTATGTGAGCTTGTCAGCAACGATTGCTGGTCCATTAAACTCAACCTTCTCGTTCTTTACAAGGTCTCCCCATACTGAAGCCTGGCCTACTGCAAAAATCACACGGTCACACTCGATTGTGATTGTATCATTCTCATCATATGTTGGAGCAAAACGTCCCTCTGCATTCTTAACTGAGAGGCACTTCTTGAATACGATTCCTGTAACCCTGCCATCTGCTGTAAGGACTTCCTTTGGTCCCCATCCGCACTTGATTGTTACGCCGTCTTCTCCAGCCTCTGTGATTTCCTCCTGTGATGCAGGCATTTCCTTTTCAGACTCAAGACAGAGCTGTGTAACCTCTGTTGCACCATTTCTGGCAGATACACGGGCTGCATCGATGGCTACGTTTCCACCACCGACTACAACTACACGGCCTGTGTACTCTTTTCCACCACAGTTAGCATCATGTAAGTAATCAATAGCTGTGAATGTGCCCTCTGCATCGTCTCCCGGTACTCCTGGGCGGCGTCCTGCGCTGCATCCGATTGCGATATAGAATGCCTTGTAGCCCTCTGCACGGAGAGAATCAAGTGTCACATCCTTACCAACCTCTACGCCTGTTCTGATGTCAACACCCATCTGTCTCATTACTTCGATTTCTGCCTCGATTACTTCCTTCTCAAGCTTGTATGAAGGGATTCCGTAACGGAGCATACCACCAGCCATCTCGTTTTTCTCAAATACTGTTGGGCGGTAGCCTTTTTCTGCAAGATAGAAGGCTGCTGTAAGTCCCGCAGGACCTCCACCGATAATGGCAATCTTTTCCTCAAAGTGATCCATATGGATACTTGCAGGGATAACTGTTGGTGGAATGTATCTTGTCTCAGCCTTTAAGTCTCTCTCAGCGATAAATTTCTTAACTGCATCGATTGCAATTGCCTCATCGATTGTTCCACGGGTACATGCATCCTCACAGCGTCTGTTACAGATACGTCCACATACTGCTGGGAATGGATTCTGCTTCTTAATCAGTGCAAGTGCATCATCATATCTGCCCTGGGCAGCAAGCTTTAAGTAACCCTGTACAGCAATGTGGGCTGGGCAGGCTGTCTTACATGGAGCTGTACCAGTCTTGTGTGTATTAATACGGTTGTTATCACGATAATTGAAATCCCACTTATCCTTGCCCCACTTCTGGTTATCTGGAAGCTCCTGTCTTGGATATTCGATTTCTTTTCCTTCTTTGTCGCAAAGCTTCTGTCCGAGTCTTGTAGCACCTGCTGGGCAGTACTCTACGCAGCGTCCACAGGCTACACACTTCTCCTTGTCTACATGAGCTACATATGCTGAACGAGACATGTTAGGTGTGTTGAATAACTGTGATGTACGAAGAGCGTTACAAATCTCTACGTTACAGTTACAGATACCGAAAATCTTGTTTTCTCCATCGATATTTGTAATCTGGTGTACGAATCCGTTCTCCTCAGCTCTCTGTAAGATTGCAAGAGCTTCTTCCTTGGTGATGTCATGTCCCTTTCCTGTCTCACGGCAGTAGTCAGCGAAATCACCAACTCCGATACACCATCCAAAATCATCATCAGCGCAGCCGTCACCGATTGCTTTTCTTGAAGCACGGCATGAACAGCGTCCTACACCGATATGTCCCTCGTATTTTTCAAGCCAGTATGAGAGGTGCTCGATGTCGATTGACTGATTTTCCATCTTGATAGCCTTCTCAACAGGAATAACGTGCATACCTACACCAGCGCCTCCTGGTGGTACCATCTGGGTGATTTCTGCAAGTGGAATATATGTCATTCTCTCAAAGAAAGAAGCTACATCAGGATGATCCTTAAGTCTCTTGTTGTCAGTAGAGCCAGGTGTCTCCTCCATGTTGAAAAGCTCAGCAGAACCAGGAACGAACATAGGAAGGATATATCTTCTCTCACTCTGTGGTGCTGTACGTCCGTTGTGGTCATAGTGGTATCCATAGTCATACTCTAAAAGACCGATGTAGCTCATCTCGTCAAGTAACTTCTGGAAGCCGTCTTTTCCTAACTTGCTTACCTTGTCCTTGTTCATATTGCAGAGCTGGTCAAAGGTATAGTGCTGTCTCTTCTTCATTGTGAGACCTACCTCTGCCATCTCCTCTGTAACTATCTCTGCAAGTCCCCAGTACTCTGGATCCTCAACCTTGACACCGCCAATCATATGACCAGCTACGTCTGTGATTTTCTTTCCCAGTGCTATAATCT
>CAVFAM010000215.1:0-2401 GCA_963620375.1 Bacteroidaceae bacterium | reverse complement strand
AATCTTTTTGCTAGGGGCTTTGTCGTTTTTGTGATTAGCATGCCATTTCTCATAGTCTTCAAAATTGGTATACTTGTCTTCTGCCATTTTTATACTCTCCTTTTTCTATATTATTGCTCCTTAGACTGCTGCTTGAAGTGCAGCTCTCTCAATCCCTCAACCTCATCACAGATTTCCTGCAAATTACATGCCTTGCAGTCCATAATCAGGTTTTTAAAAATATGGTCTATGGTCTTTGTTATCTCCTCAGACTCCTCCGCCATACTCTTAAGTGCTTTATAATCAAAATCCTTCCTGGTAAAGTAGTAAATATGTACTGCCTTAACATTTGGATTCCTATGAAAAGCCGAAATCATCATATTGCCAGTCTCAGCAAAGCTTATGCCATTTGTCACAGCTTCTTTGCTCACCCTGACGCTTTCCCTGTTTCTCGAAGATGAAACCCTCATCATAAATCCCTTTGGAAACAGATGATATCTGGTATACTCAAGGCTTCTGATTGCATTGTAGAGGGCATTTCCCTCACCTATGGTATTCTCATCCACCCTCACCACTGCTATTCTTGCAAATGGGGTATCCTCATCTATCTCCTGTAAGTCTGGACCAACAAGAGTTATGCCATCCTCACTGATTAGATTTTCATCCGCAGTCACAATGGTTGCACCCACTGCCGGAAGGCTTCCCCCTCCAAGCTCGTATGCCATGTCGCTTCTTAGAATCATTTCCCTCTCAGCCACAGGCCAGGTGCTCTCTCTGATTTCAAAGTCCTTTGCCTTGCTGTCAGAGACCGACTGCTGTAATTTTTCAATTATTTCATCATATAACTTCATTTTATAAATGCTTATCCCTGTCTATCTTGTCATAATGCTTCAAAAATAAAGGCTCCAAAGCTGCAGTGAGCTTCATGTCCAGATTGAAAAAATAAACAATAAAGGACAAAACAAATAAGCATACAAATATAATTGCTATTATCAAAAGCACATGTAAAAATGTTCCCATGATTTCCTCCTTGTACTATCTGGCTTTTGCCATACCCTTCTGGCGTGCAAACTCTGCGGCTCCAAGCGCTCCCATAAGCTGTGGGTCGATTGGAAGGTCAATAACCTTAAGATTTAACACCTTTTCGATTGCTTCCTTTAAGCCGTCATTTTTAGCACAGCCGCCTGTAAGTGTGATTTTGTCAACTGCTCCTGCCTTTTTAGACATTACAAAGCATCTCTTAGCCACTGAAAGCTCGATTCCTGCTGCAATCTCATCCATTGGCTTGCCCTCTCCTACGAGAGAGATAACCTCTGACTCAGCAAAAACTGTACACTGGGCTGTGATAGGTATCACGTTTTTAGCCTTGAGTGAGAGCTTTGAGAAGTCTGATAAATCCATCTCAAACGCCTTTGCCATAGCCTCAAAGAATCTGCCTGTTCCAGCAGCACACTTATCATTCATGGCAAAGTTTAAAACTGTTCCATCTGTGTCAACAGCTATACCCTTTACGTCCTGTCCACCGATATCAATGATTGCCTTTACGCTTGGGTCTGCGATATGTACGCCCATAGCGTGACAGCTGATTTCTGAGATATTCTCGTCTGCAAATGGTACCTTGTTACGTCCGTATCCTGTTCCTACCAGATAGGCAAGCTCCTCTGCTGAGTTTAAGTCAGGCACCTGTGCGATTGCCTGCTTTAATGACTCCTCGCAGGATAAGACAGCATTGATACGGCTTCTGATTGTCACATCTGCCACCATTTTGCCAGTTTCATCTAAAATAACGCATTTTGTATATGTACTTCCGGAATCACATCCGCCATAATATTTCATCAATTATTCCTCCTACCATGAATGCTCATCATTTAATACTTCCAGTGAAGGGTCAAGTGGCTCCTCATGGAATACTGTACGCATGTATCTGTTTACCTGGTCTCTGATACCCTGTCTTGACACGATTCTTGGGTCAAAGAGGTCATGTGTTACCCAGATAAGATGTATGCCCTTTTCACGGGCTTTCTCCTCAAACTGTCCGTGCATACCGTTTAATGCCTTACATGACATATGCTCCCAGAGGATAACTACGTCTGCATTAAACTCCTCACAGTAATCCCAGAGCTCGTCAAGCAGCACCTTGTAGCCGCCATGTGTACGGTTACGCATAATCATGTTTTCAGTGAGCCATGCCATATCGTAGATTGCCTGCTCCCTGTTTTCAGGTGTGTCCTCCTCTGCTATCATGTTGGTATTTACCATTGAGAGCATATCTGTAAGAGGAACAATTCCCCAGCAGTTTAATATCCAGAGTAAAAAGTCAAAGTAGAAATGTGACTGCACGCCCCATACTATAGCACGGTGGCGGTACTCTTTTGCCATCATCATTTTTTCCTTGTAGGCCTTCTCTGCTAAAGCTGAGAGC
>CAVFAM010000214.1:2391-5841 GCA_963620375.1 Bacteroidaceae bacterium | reverse complement strand
GAGCTGTGTAAGTCCAAGCAGAAGACCATCTGCAAAGGTATCTACATCAGATATGATTCTGCTGACGATATCTCCGTGGGAATGGCTGTCAATGTATGACAATGGTATTTTCTCTATATTTTCAAAGGCATCTGTCCTTATATCCCGTATTACATTGTAGGTCATCTTGTTGTTGCAGACATTAGTCAGCCACTGGGCTATTGCTGCAAATGCAACTGCTATGACTGCCTTTACAACAATCTGCATTATTCCGTCAAAATCAACCTGTCCCTTTCCTAATATAAGGTCGATTGCGCGTCCTGTAAGGATTGGGAAATACAATGTCAATGCCACTGTTACGATTGACAGGGCAAGGGCTGCTATCAAAAGCGGAATATATCTCTTGATATATCTGAATACTTTTTTGAGAGTGACTACCTGGTAGCTGTTCTTTTTATCTTGCATTAGAAGCACCTCCTGTCAATTCCTCTTTCTTAAACTGGGACTCATAGATTTCCCTGTAGGTCTCACATGAAGTGAGAAGCTCATCATGGGTTCCGGTTCCAACAATCTGGCCATCATCCATTACAATGATTTTATCTGCAAACATTATAGATGATGTTCTCTGGGAAACTATAAATATTGTTTTAGTTCCCTGCATATTTTTAAGAGCCTTTCTTAAAGCTGCATCTGTTGCAAAATCAAGAGCTGAAGCACTGTCATCCAATATGAGGATATCAGGATTTTTCACAACCGCTCTTGCAATTGTAAGCCTCTGCTTCTGTCCTCCTGACAGGTTACGTCCTCCCTGCTCTATGATGTGGTCAAGTCCGCCTTCCTTGCCTTTTACCACATCCTCTGCCTGGGCAATTCTTATTGCATCCCACATTTCATCCTCTGTGGCATCCTCGTTGCCCCATCTTAGGTTGTCAGCGATAGTGCCATGGAACATGACAGCCTTCTGCATTACCATGCCGATTTTATCTCTAAGTGCAACGATTGGATAATCCTTTACATCAAGCCCCTGTATCTTTACAGAGCCGCTGCAGGCATCATAAAATCTCGGAATCATGTTGACCAGTGTGGTCTTACCTGAGCCTGTTCCACCGATAACGCCGATTGTCTGTCCCTTTTCCACAGACAGATTGATATCTGTGAGCGCATCCTCTGTAGAGCCTGCGTATCTCATGCAGGCATGGTCAAACTCAACCATAGGGGCATTTTCATCAATCTTAAGGTCTGTAAGCTGCTTTTCATCTGTATTAGGAATAGAAGCCTTAATCTCAAATATATCCTGTATTCTGTTTCCGCAGGCAATTGATTTATTTACATTCACAATGAGGTTGGCAAGCTTTACAAGCTCCACAAGTATCTGTGACATGTAGTTTACAAGGGCAACGACCTCACCCTGGGTAAGAATACCGGCATAGGTCTGCTTACCACCTATCCATATAACCAGAAGTGTGGCTGCATTTATTATGATAAATGTCAATGGATTCATAAGGGCTGAAATCCTGCCCACAGCCATCTGCATGCCTGTGAGGAACTGGTTGTCCTCATTGAAGGTTCCTATCTCGTCCTCTTCCTTGTTGAAGGCTCTTATAACTCTGGCTCCCTCAAGGTTCTCCCTTGTCCTGCCAAGGATTTTGTCAAGTCCACCCTGTACCTTTTTAAATCTCGGTACACTGAGCGCCATAATTCCAAATACAACCACTGATAAGAGAGGAATGGTGACAACAAAGACCAGGGCGCCCTTCACGTTTACCGTAAATGCCATTATCATTGCACCAAAGACGATAAATGGTGAACGCAAGAAAAGTCTTAACACCATGTTGACTCCGGACTGGGTCTGGTTTATATCACTTGTAAGTCTGGTTATTAAAGTGGATGTACCTACAGTATCCATCTCGTTAAAGGACAAGGTCTGGATATGCTCGAAAAGGTGGTGTCTCACCTCTGTAGAAAAGCCTACCGCCGCCTTTGCCGAAAAATACTGGGCTGTGGCAGCACTTATAAAGCCTACAACAGCTAAAAGTATCAGCACTCCACACATCTTGTAGACATAGCCCCTATCACTGTTTGCAATACCATTATCAATGATGGCTGCAACAACAAGGGGTACTATAAGCTCAAAGGATGCTTCCAGAAGCTTAAATAATGGTGCCAGAACTACTTCTTTTTTGTAGTTTTTCAGGTAAATAAGTAATTTTTTCATTTTGCTTTGTCTCCATAAAAAAGTCATGACCTATGTCATGACTCTTTATTTTATATTTTAATTTTATTTGTTTTCATTATAAAACTTCTTGATGGCATCAAAGGTCTCAGAACTTATAATGTGCTCTACTCTGCAGGCATCCTCGCTGGCAACGTCCTCAGGAACCCCAAGCTTTACGAGACATTCTGATAAAAGCTTATGTCTCTCATATATCATCTCTGCAATATTTTTACCACTCTCAGTAAGTGTGATAAATCCAGCGTCGCTTACGATTATCTGCCCCTTTTCCCTGAGATTTTTCATTGCAATACTCACACTTGATTTCTTAAAGCCCAGCTCGTTTGCTATATCAACAGAGCGCACCACCGGAAGCTTCTCGCTCAATATTAATATTGTCTCCAAATAGTTCTCTGATGATTCATTGCTATGCATTAAAATACCTCCAAAATAAAATTTATCCTATTATAGCATAATAAAAAGCTTTATGCTACACCATATCGCTCAAAGAATTCATTCTTGCAGCATGGCTTACTGTAAAAATACCCCTGAATATAATCAGGCTCCATAACATTTAACCTGTTGAGCTCATCCTGAGTCTCTACACCCTCAACCACAATCTTAAGCTCCACACTGTGAGCCAGATCAATAATATGCTTCATAAGTGTATTCTCATATGAATTATTAAGTGCCTTGACTGTAAAGCCCCTGTCAAGCTTGACATAATCTGGTGAGAAATTGCTGATGCTTGATAAGTTGGAATATCCTGTACCAAAATCATCAAGGGCGATAAGCACTCCTATTCTCTTTAACGAATCCCAGACCCTGCGGACCGGAAGTGAATTCTCCAGATAGCCGCTCTCTGTTATCTCAACCACAAAGCTTTCTGGCTTAAGTCCATACTTGGCAAGTATGTTAAATATATCCTTTAGGATTGCACTCTTCAATATCTGCACATAGGACAGGTTGATGCTGACCTTGAAATCAGGATATACCATCTGCATTTTCTTGCACATTATGGCAGCCTGTTCCAATATAAATCTGCCAACAGGAATTATCAGTCCAGATTCCTCTAATATAGGTATAAAATCTATAGGAGAAATACGCTCTCCATCCCAGGTCTGATACCTGAGCAGACACTCAGCTGCATAGAGCTTGGCAGGAACACTGCTGTCTCCAGCTGTCATAAGAGGCTGAAAATATACCTCAAAGCCCTTAAAATCCTCATTTACAGACCTTCTGACATTCTCAAGAATTTT
>CAVFAM010000214.1:1018-2298 GCA_963620375.1 Bacteroidaceae bacterium | reverse complement strand
AGAATTTTTTTCTTTCTCAGGAAGCTGTCATAATCGTCCTCTGAGAAAATGTATACCTGATTTTTGCCCCTGTTCTTCGCCTGCTGTAATGCAAAGGTAGAGAGCTTTAGGATTTTCTCGTATTTTGAAGCATCATTGTCCTGACAGGAAATTATGCCGCCTGATATGGTGTACACAGCCTCATAATTATTTCTCTCTATAAGCCAGTCAAGGGCACGCCTGATTTTCTTATACAGCTCATGTCCCTCAGCTGCGCTTCCACAGTTAGTGTCAACTATCATATATTCGTCTGCCACTGCGTGATAGGCATGCTGGTTCTCACCCAGAGACTCCACTATGCAGTCTGCAACACAGCTTAAAATATAATCTCCATATCCGATGCCAAACTTCTCATTGATATCCTTAAATCCGTCTATTCCTATACGGAGAACAAAACCAAGCTTTCCTCTTTCTGCCTCCTGCTCCACAATCTGTCTCATCTCTGAGGTCTGGAGCAGACCACTGTTGTTGTCAGCCTTTGCTACCATTCCCACTTCATTTACACAGCCGATTAACATCCTTGGCCTGTCTCCGTCTCCTTCAACAACCCTGCCCCGGCAGTTAATCCATATAGGTCTGTTATTGTGGTCAAGCCACCTGTAGGTGATGTCGTGCTCTTTCTTTTTGCCCTCCATCATATCGTTTAAGTCTCTGGTAAGAATTGCCACATCATCCTTGTGGACAAACTGCCCATGAGTCTTTATTGCATTATCAAAAAACGCTCCCGGAACATTAAACCTGTCAACAGCCTTTTCAGAAATATAGTATACATCTCTCTCAAGATCCATCACATATGGATAATCGTCCATACAAGGTGCATACATCTTTATCATTTCCATATAGTCTTCAAATGTTATATTTTTCCCCGACATATTCACACACTTTCCAGCATCTGTATATAAATGCCTTCTCAACTTTGTATAGCTATATTTTTAATTATAAGACTAAAGCTCGAGACTATCAACTATTTCTTTGAGGGCATCTGCTGATTCCTTAAGCTTGAGAGCTTCCTCACCGTTTAACTCGATTGGCACATCTGTCTCAAGTCCATCTGCCCCAACTATTGCCGGCATACTGATTACCACATCCTCTATGCCATAGGCTCCGTGCATCATGTGGGAAACCGGAAGTACTGTTTTCTCATCCCTGATGATTGCCTCGCAGATTCTCTTAACCGCCATTGCAACTCCATAATATGTGGCATGCTTTTTGTTGATAATCTCATAAGCACTGTTTTTAAC
>CAVFAM010000214.1:0-1008 GCA_963620375.1 Bacteroidaceae bacterium | reverse complement strand
GGAATTTCCACACCTGAGACATTGGCTGAGCTCCATGCTACCACCTCACTGTCTCCATGCTCTCCTACGATAAACGCATGCACGCTCCTGCTGTCAACTGACAAATGCTCTCCTAAGGCATACTTGAGTCTTGCTGTATCAAGCACTGTACCAGAGCCGATGACACGCTCCTCTGGAAGTCCTGACAGCTTGATTGCAACCTGTGTCAGTATGTCAACCGGATTTGCTACAACAAGCAGGATACCGCCAAAATCTCTCTTTGCAATTTCAGGGATAATGGACTTAAATATATTTACGTTTTTGTGTACCAGGTCAAGTCTTGTCTCACCAGGCTTTTGTCCTGCTCCCGCTGATATAATTATGATTCCTGCATCAGAGACATCATCATAGTCTCCTGCATAGATTTTCATCTGTCTGGCAAATGGAACACCGTGGCTTATATCCATAGCCTCACCCTCTGCCTTGTTTCTATCTGCGTCTATCAAAACTATCTCAGTGAATAATCCGCTCTGCATAAGTGCAAAAACTGATGCAGAACCTACAAAACCACAACCTACCATTACCGCTTTTCTTGAATTTACTACTTTACTCATAATATTTCCTCCTGTTTATTTCTATATAATAGCTGCTGCAATAACTGTTCATATGCCTTACAGCTATAGATACAGTATATCCATATAATTCCATTATATATGTTGTAATTACAACATAACGATTATGCCTAGGTATACAGAAAAGCTGCCACTGGCAGCTTTTCTTGCATGCTTTGGCATTTAAAATCCCCACATCACAGGATGTGGGGATAAAATTAGATATACTTAGAGATACACTGTATAATTTTATCAGGCTCAAATGGTTTTACCACAAAATCCTTGGCGCCGTTTGCAATAGCTGAAAAAACCTTGTCCTGCTGTCCAAGGGCTGAAACCATGATAACAGTTGCTTCCGGGTCATACTCTGTGATGTCCTTTGTAGCCTCAAGTCCATTTCTGTCAGGCATTGTAATAT
>CAVFAM010000213.1:0-2066 GCA_963620375.1 Bacteroidaceae bacterium | reverse complement strand
GTATATAAATCTATAAAACATATATATTATAACAAGCAGTTAGCGAAAAAGTAAATTGATAGATAAAAATAGTAAATGTATAATTAAAATAATAATATAATAAGAACATTTAAAAACAGGAAGGAAAAGACATGAACAAACCAGCTATTTTAAAAAACAAAATATTTTTGTACCTGACAGAGTTTTTTGCAGGTATGTCTGTAATGGCGGTGGAGCTGGGAGCGAGCAGACTTCTGGCACCATATTTCAGCTCATCGCAGATAGTGTGGACAATCATCATCGGTACCATAATGATAGCCATGGCACTGGGCAATATCTACGGAGGAAAGACGGCTGATAAGACGCCAAACCCGGACAAGCTCTATGGCAGGATTTTGATTGCAGCCATATGGATTGCCCTCATACCCGTTGTGGGAAAATATATAGTTGTGGGTATATCTGCGGTATTGATTTTTACAGTAAACAACAATTTCCTGATTATTGCAGCCTTTGCCGCATGTATGGTCATTTTTGTATTTCCATTGTTTTTACTGGGAACCGTCACACCATCGCTGGTAAAGTATGCGGTAGACAGTCTGGACGATAATGGAAAAACAGTAGGTACACTGGGAGCCTTCAATACAATCGGAAGCATTATAGGTACATTTGTGCCGACATTTGTTACCATTCCAGCGGTGGGTACTTCTATTACTTTCCTTATATTCTCAGGAATTTTACTGGTGCTTGCCATAATATATTTTGTTAGTGCTAAAAGCGGACGTAAAAAAGTCATTGCATCAGCTGTGATTTTTGCACTGTGCTGCGGATTTGGCTGGTCTGATTCTTTCGCTTTCTGGGAAAATAATTTAACCTACGAGGGTGAGTCTGTATACAATTATTTACAGGTATATGAGAATGACAGGGAGGTAGCCCTTTCTACAAATGTGTTGTTTGGAGTCCAGTCTGTATACATGAAGCAGGACGGCTTGACAGGGATGTATTATGACTATGCCATGGCTGCGCCCCTTATGGTTCCGGACAAGCAGGCTTCTGATTTGGACGTGCTTATCCTTGGCATGGGCACAGGCACATACGCTACCCAGTGCAGAAAATATCTGGGGGATATGAGCCTTGAGGGTGTGGAGATTGATGAGAAAATCACAGACCTTTCACGAAAATATTTCTCATTATCTGAGGATGTCCCAGTCACAACCTATGATGGCAGGGCGTATTTGCAGGCAACAGACAAAAAATATGATGTGATTATGGTTGATGCTTACCAGGATATCACTATTCCATTTCAGATGTCATCGGTTGAGTTTTTCACCCTGGTTAAGGAGCATCTGACTGATAATGGGGTCATGGTGGTAAACATGAACATGCGTGGAAGTGAGGATGGAAATATCAACCAGTATCTTGCGGACACGATTGGTCAGGTCTTTAAGTCTGAGTATGTGGTGGATGTGAGAAATTCCACTAACCGAGAGCTGTTTGCCTCTGATAATGAGGATATGATAAATACTCTGGCTGCCAATACAGGGGCACTTGACAATCCTGACCTTAAAAACATGATGTCAGAGGTCATTGCCAATATATCTGCCTACGATAAGGGCAGTTATATACTGACAGATGACAAGGCTCCTGTAGAGCTTTTGGGCATGCAGGTGATTGATGAGCTGATTAAGGATGAGGTCAGCTACTACAAGGAGATTTATAAAAATGAGGGCTTGAGTGGCTTGATTAACTCTCTATAATAAATCCCTGTAATCCTCTGGCAGAAACCGGTGGTAGATGACATGGCAGCCTTCATCCTTGAAGCAGTAAAAATAAGGGTCATCAATTTTTACAAATTTAATCATAAGGTCGAAGTCTCCATCAAGGATTTCTTCAACTACGCAGCTGTCATCCCACTTTTTAAAGAGCGAGGTGACAGTGTCCAGCGTAGTATTTTTATCTTGTATTACATCTACTAATTCATATATAAATCCATTGTCTGATTGGTTGTTATGGACATATTCTGTAGCTTCAGGAGCCAGGCAGAAACAGAACCTTTTTCCCTTGTGGAAAACCTCTACAGTGCCTAATCT
>CAVFAM010000212.1:0-4350 GCA_963620375.1 Bacteroidaceae bacterium | reverse complement strand
ATCCAGTAAGGCAAGTGCATAGGCAACAGCGATTCCATCGTCTCCGCCTAAGGTAGTGTCCTTTGCCTTTACAAAATCACCATCTACATAAAGCTCAAGACCGTCTTTTTCAAAGTCGATTGTTGAGCCGTTCTCCTTTTCGCATACCATATCCATATGTCCCTGGATGATGATTGGCTCAGCATTTTCGTAGCCTGCTGACGCTTCTTTGATAATTACGACATTGTTTAACTCATCCTGGTAGTATTCCAGATTTCTCTCCTTTGCAAAGCTTACAAGGAAATCGCTTATCTGCTTTGTGTTCTTTGAACCGTGAGGTATATTGGCTATCTCCTCAAAATAATAAAATACATTTTGTGGTTTTAAATTTTCTAATGCTCTCATATTTGTCTCCTTATCTAAATAAAATGTATTATGAAAAAAATATTATTTGTAATTACCTGTATAAGTATAATTGTTTTCTTTATTTTGTGCCCTGCAAAAGCAGCAGAAGCCTCCCTGAACGGAATAATGCTCTGGTATCATAATGTATTTCCTGTCCTGTTTCCATGTATTATTATTTCCAATATTATCTTGAATACAAGGCTTCTCGACAGCTTAAATGACTCAAAATGGATGATATTTATTCTTGTAATATGTGGAATGGCACTGGGCTTTCCTGTGGGTGGCAAGCTGACTGCTGACCTCTATAAGCAAAAATACCTGAATTATAAGCAGGCAAATTACATATTCCCACTGATAAATAATATCAGTCCCTCATTTGTCGCATCTGTCATGCTGGCTCAATGCCTTGGACTCCAGAATATGACACTTATTTCCTTTGCCATACTCTATATGCCGGCGGCTATAATGGCAATATACTATGGTCTGAGGTACAGACCCGATAAGGCTGCCATGCCAGACAAAATAAAAACGACGTCAAGATTTCGGATTAATATGCAAATCATTGACGTCGGAATAATAAGCGGCTTTGAAACACTTATTAAGCTTTGTGGTTATATAGTAATTTTTTCTATTATTGTACAGATAATAAAATCCATTGCGTACAATGATGCCCTGATAGTATGTATTGCAACAGGTATTGTGGAAGTGACAAACGGGATAATTAATATAGGGCTTCTGGATATACCGTTGGATACAAAATATATTATATCCATGTTTCTGGCATCCTTTGGCGGCATTTCCTGCTTTGTACAGGCAAAATCCGTCATGGAGGATACAGATATAAGCCCAATTAATTACATAATAGTCAAGCTGCTTCTGTCGGCTGTCACAGTTATACTTTCAATATCTGTTTTATTCTTCCTCAGATGACACTGAGATATTTGTTATATCAATCTTTGATAAGTTAGAATCCTCTGTGTCAGAAGACTTTGCCGGCTGTGGCTCTTCCTCTGGCTCCTGTGGGAATAACTGGGCACGGTTTGCTGAAACCACATCGAGGTATTCCTGCAATGAATTAACCAGATTTTCGCTTCTTGCCTTGGTAGTGTCAATTGAAGATGACAGAATATCCTCAATGCCTTTGAGCTGGCTGTCTGTGTATGCCATTGCTCCCATTCTCAGACTATTTGCCTCATTTGTAGCATTATCAAGAATCTCCTGAGCCTGTTTTGTGGCAATCTGTACTACCTCATTAGCCTGGGCATATGCCTGCTGCATAATCTGGTGCTCACTTACAAGCTCATTTGTCTGAATCTGTGCCTGGGCGATAATCTGGTCTGCCTTAGCCTGGGCGTCAGCAAGGATTGCCTCCTTATTGCTGATGATTTTCTGATATCTTTTGATTTCCTCAGGAGTTTTTGTCCTTAATTCCTGAATAAGCTCTTCAAGTTCCTCTTTATTTACAAGGATTTTATTGCTGGAAAGAGCGGCATATTTGCATGAGTTAATGTATTCCTCTATCTCCTCGATAATCTGTTCCATTCTACTGCTCATACGAATTTCTCCTTATCTGCTAATATTATATTTCGCATAAATTCTATCTATAAATTGCTCTGGAACGAATTTAGAAATATCACCACCATAGGATGCGAATTCCTTTACAATAGTCGAACTAAGGTATGAATAGTTCAAATTGGTGGTTAAAAATATGGTCTCAATATTAGAATCCTGCACATGATTTGACTGGGCAATCTGAAGCTCATACTCAAAATCAGTCACAGCACGCAAGCCTCTTACAATAATAGTGGCATCAATCTGATTCATATATTCAACCAGAAGACCATCAAAGGAGCCAACTGTCACATTTGGCAAATCCTTAGTCATCTCCTTAATCATGTTAACACGTTCTTCTAAAGAAAACAACGAATTTTTTGAACTGTTATTGAGTACTCCAACCACCAGCTCATCCACGATTTTTGATGACCTCTCTATTATATCTAAATGACCAAAGGTTACTGGGTCAAAGCTCCCCGGGTATATTGCTTTTTTCATTATTTATCCTCTGTTTTCTTTATAAACACATGCTGGTTGGTCTTGTAAGCCTTTGTCTTTACAATTTCAAAACCAATCTCATCTAAATAGTCAAAATCTGTCTCAAGAGAAGCCTCAACTACGATTGTTGTATCCTCTTTGAGTAAGGGACTGCCCTGTAACTGATAGAGGACATCCTTTTCAAGCTCCTTATTGTATGGAGGATCCATAAATATAATGTCAAATTTGTTTTTCCCCTCAAGTGTCTTGACTGCTGTCACAGCATCGGTTGTCATAAGTCTTGACTGGGTGTCAAATTTGGTAAAATGGATATTGTCCTCAATACAGGCAGCAGCTTTCCTTGAATTTTCAACAAAGACAGCATAACTTGCTCCTCGGCTTATGGCCTCAAGTCCAATCTGTCCGCTGCCTGCAAACAAATCAAGGAAATAGCAGCCCGGCACATCAAACTGTAAGACATTAAACAGGGTCTCCTTTGTCTTATCTGTTGTTGGTCTTGTATCTTTTCCTTCGATAGTCTTTAATGGAAGGCTTCTGGCTGTTCCTGCAATAATTCTCATAGAATACCTCCACTACTTCTGATCCTTTAATACATCCTTGTTTTTGATGATGTAATCAATCAGTGAAATAACTGTAAGTGCCAGTGCAACATAGATTAATATGGTTCCAATAACATCAAATACAGGATTTGGAATGTTTAAGATTAAGACAATAACCATAAGCATCTGGAAGGTTGTCTTAAATTTACCCCAGTAGCTTGCAGCAATTACCACACCATTATCTGATGCAATAAGACGGAAACCGCTGATGATAAATTCTCTTGAAATAATGATTATTACAATCCATGCTGGAAGCTGTCCTGTTGAAACAAGACAGATCATAGCAGAACATACCAGAAGCTTGTCTGCCAATGGGTCCATAAATTTTCCAAAGTTTGTCACAAGGTTGTATTTTCTCGCAATTTTGCCGTCAAGCATATCTGTAAGGCTTGCCACGATAAAGATTGCAACTGCAATATAGTTTCCATAGCCCTCAAAAAATGGTGCTAAAAGGAAAAATACAAAAAATGGAATAAGTATTACTCTGAATAAAGTTAATTTGTTTGGTAAATTCATACTATCTCTCCTATCAAATCATATTCATATGCACCGATGACTTTGACCTTTACGATGTCACCAGTCATAAGCTCTTCATCAGTATTTATAAAAATGTAGCCGTCCACATTAGGGGCATCCCTGTAGGTTCTGCCGATATAGGCATTTTCATCTGCCACCTTGCCCTCTATGAAAGCGTAGGTTTCCATACCCTTAAGAGTCTCATTTTTATCAAAAATAACCTCTTCCTGAAGCTCCATGACATCTGCCTGCCATTCTGCCTTGGTCTCTTCGTCCACCTGGTCTGGCATATCAAATGCCTTGGTGCCCTCCTCTGGTGAGTAGGTAAAGGCTCCCAGCCTGTCAAACTCCATATCGTTTACAAACTGCATAAGCTCCTCGTGAGCCTCTGCTGTCTCTCCCGGGAAACCGCAGATTAAGGTGGTTCTCAGGGTGATATCCGGTATGCGCTCTCTTAAGTGATTTGCTATATCTATGATATCCTGCTTGGTGGTCTTTCTGTTCATCCGCTTCAATATGTCATCATTACAGTGCTGTATAGGTAAATCCAGATAATGACATACCTTTTTATTTCTGATAATGGAATCAATCAACTCCTCATAGATTTCCTCCGGATAGCAGTACATAATTCTAATCCAGAAGAGCCCATCTATCTTGTTTAACTCATCCAAAAGCAGATGGAGTGATTTCTTTCCATACAGGTCAACGCCGTACAGAGTAGTCTCCTGTGCTACAAGGATTAATTCCTTGACACCGCCAGCCACAAGCTCTCTTGCCTGAGCCACAAGCTCCTCCATAG
>CAVFAM010000211.1:0-2656 GCA_963620375.1 Bacteroidaceae bacterium | reverse complement strand
GTGCAGAGCTATCCCGAACTTGCAGGGATTTCCGTGCCAATCAGTATGCAAACCTATCTGATATTATATTATCTGATGAAAATGCTTACAGTTATCTGCTGGGCAGATGGAGTGGTTCTTATCAACATGAGGGTAGATTCAAAGCTTGCCTCGATAGTTACTGTGGCGCTGGGAGCTGCACTATACATTCTTATAAAGACAGTCGGTTATCAGTATGCGGTCATACCTTGTATTGTATTGACTTTTGGGGCGATTATATTGGAGCAGAGAAGGTGGATGGTGAGTTATGAAATTAGTGATTAAAAATGTGTCAAAAACATATGGAAAAGTCAGGGCGCTGAAGGATGCGTCATTTGAGCTGAGTGAGGGAATATATGGTCTGCTGGGACCTAACGGAGCTGGAAAAAGCACCTTAATCAACCTTCTGACAGATAATATAAAAAGAGATGCAGGTGAGATACTGCTGGATGGCACAGATATACTTGCCATGAAGGGAGAGTACTTAAACTATGTGGGATATATGCCACAGGATCAGGGCTATTATGACGAGTTTACAGTTAAAGCCTTTCTAATGTATATAGCCCGTCTCAAGGGTTTGACTGGAAAAGCCGCAAAAGCCAGAGCAGAGGAGCTTATCGAGATGTTTAACATGGAGTATTACTGTAATAAAAGGGTAGGAAGCCTGTCGGGGGGCATGAGACAGCGTGTACTCTTAGCCCAGGCTCTGCTCAATGACCCGCCAATCCTGATATTGGACGAGCCGACAGCAGGAGTAGACCCACAGGAGAGAATCAACATCCGAAACAGTATCAGCAAGCTGGCAGAAAACCGGATAATAATAATAGCAACCCATATTGTGTCAGATATAGAGGCTATAGCAAATGAAATCCTGCTGATGAAAGATGGTGTGATTATAGAAAAGGACACACCGTATAATCTTATAAATAAGGTAAGACCCAAGGTACACTGTTTTGATATATCGAGGGAAGAGCTTGATTTGGTGCAGCAAAATTATGCCATAAGCAATATCCAGCATACCATGGATGGCTACAGCATAAAAATTGTATGTGATGATTATGACGGAAGATATGGAGAGCAGCCAGGCGACACCAATCTGGAGGACGTATACCTCTACTATTTCTAGTTCATGTTTCAGTAAAGAAGTCCTTCATTAACATGTCTGTGGCACTGGTTAAGCCAGTATTATAATTAATTGTATAAAAAATTGAAAAATTTTAAAAAATTTGAAAAAAGGGCTTGACGTAACTGCCTGTGTTTGATATTATAATACACGGTTCGTTGGTCAAGCGGTTAAGACGCCGCCCTCTCACGGCGGAAACACGGGTTCGATTCCCGTACGGACTGCTACTGTAAATTAATACAGCCCAACCCGAAAGAACACTGACTTGGTCAGTGTTCTTTTTTAGCGTATAATAGTAGTACGATGAAAGATTCCGACTGCAAGCTGGCTTGCAAGGCTGAATCTTGAAATCGGACGACCTAACCAGCCGAACCTGCCACTGGCAGCTTCTCTGGATGCATGGCAACGGAAAGCGAGAATCATAGTTGCGAAGCAACGGAGAAGCAGCGAAGCTGCGGATTCGAGCTTGTAGCTAGGCTTATACGCTAAAAAACAACACACAAATTATCACGGAGGTTCACATGCCAGACAACAAATACACCAAATGGGTTGCCTGCTGGGGCAACGCCACATCAATCACAGACCAGAAAGCAGCAATGTATGCCAAGAACATCACCTTAAGATACCCGATACGCATGGTGTTTAGCGGAAGCAGACTCAGGTTCCGTTTCTCTAATCTCACAGGCACAGAGCCGGTCACACTGACTAGGTGCTATGCAGAAAAGACCCCGGTTACTTTTGATGGGAAAGCATCAGTCACAATACAACCGGGAATGGAAGTCACAAGCGATGAAATCCCATTTGATGTTAAGGCAGGCACAGATATAAATGTGAGCATATATCTGGGAGAAGTAACCCAGATGAATGCAGGCGTCCTTATCACAGGACCTCTTTCCAGAGGATACTATGCCTACGGAGATTATGCACTGGCAGATGAGCTACCTGATGCTTATACAAGGAATACAAACTGGTTTTATTTTCTCAATACCATTGACGTGCTTACCCAGGAAGAAAACCACGCATTCATATGCTATGGGGATTCTATTACAGCCCAGTCCTGGCCTGATTATCTGGCAATCAGACTCTGGAATCAGAACATCAGAAATGTATCAATAATCAGAAGGGCTGTAAGTGGTACGAGAATTTTGCGTCAGTATGACTGTATTACATATGCGGCATATGGGCTTAAGGGAGCAGCTCGTTTTCCAATCGAGATGAATGTGGCAGGAGCAGACTCTGTGCTTATCCAGCACGGCATAAATGACATTATCCATCCTGTAGGAGTTGAGGTGAATAAGTTCAGACCATGGTCGGATATGCCCACAGCAGAGGAACTCATAGACGGAGTGACAGATATATACATAAAGCCTGCCAGAGAGCTGGGCTACAGGGTATACGGCGGTACACTTCTGCCTATATATGGCTGGCGTACCTATGCCCAGTTCAGGGAGGATGTGAAAAACCAATATAATGAGTGGATTAGGACAAGTGACCTGTTTGATGCCTGCGTTGATT
>CAVFAM010000210.1:408-2483 GCA_963620375.1 Bacteroidaceae bacterium | reverse complement strand
GGTATATGCCTCAAGAATGGCAGCTGTGGAGGCATGTACTGTGGACTCAGAGCCTGCGCTTCTGCTGTCGGCAGAGGGCTATATGCTTAGTAAGCTTAAGGAGGATGAGATAGTCGGTGAGTATGTAAGTGGCGGAATAGCAGGAATATCGCTGCTTTCATCGAATCTCTCAGGAGAAAATATTGAGCTTAAGGCTGATTACAGGGTGAAGCTTCCGGTTAGTTTCTTCACAATAAGCGGTTTTGACATATCCCAGAAAAGTATAAGCAGGAAGTGGATAGGACGGACTTTTGACAGCTCAGACCACTGCTATGTATATATTACAGATTATGGAAGTGTGTACCACAAGAGTAAGAGCTGCAGCTATCTCGATTTGAGCATAAGCAGCACAGATATTGCCCAGATTCCTGTCATAAGGAACAAAAATGGGGCGAAATACAGCGCATGTTCTAAGTGCGTGGCAAAAAAATCTGACACGGGAACTGCCTATATAACAGATTATGGCACATTGTATCACAGTGATATTTCCTGCAGTGCATTAAAGAGGACAATCTATATGGTGGAAATATCGGAGGTGAGTGATATGCCGGCATGTAGTAAGTGTGGAGGGACATAGATGATAAATAATTTGGCATTAATAACAGGTCTCATAATATTGGGGGCAATAGATTTTATAACTAAAAGACTGCCGTTTCCAGTAATAGGCTTGTGGGGTGTACTGGCAGTATTTATACAGGTGTATGAAGGTAATCTCTTATGCCAGACAAGACTTATTGCGATTATTCCAGGAATACTGCTGTTTGTACTGGCGAGGGTGACTGGTGAAAAAATAGGATATGGCGACGCATGGGTTCTTTTAATCATGGGGATATACATGGATGCAGACAAGCTGCTTGCGGCAGGAATGATTGCAATAAGCATATCAGGTATAGCAGCTCTGATATTAATAGCCTTCTGTAAAAAGAAGATGAATTATGAAATGCCCTTTATCCCGTTTCTGCTTGTAGGCTGTGTGGCAGAGCAGATGATATACATGAGCCAGCTGTGAGTGCTGGCAGGATAAGAAAGGATTAGGTGTGATGGTACATGCAAAATTAAAGGGCAGTTATACCGTGGAAGCTGCTATTATAATTCCAATTTTTATATTTATTCTGGCTATTAGCATGAGGGCTGGACTGATTTTGTATGAGGAGATAAGTCAGGAAGAGGAGCAGGAAATTGTGGATGGAATGTGGGTTGTGGATGATTTTTACAGGTATAAATGTATGGGTGAGGTAATAGATGGAGATTGAGTATGAGAGAACACTGACGGGCAGCTATATGAAAATAGCAGCAGCCTGCAATGATGGTTTTGATGAAAAGATAATGTTGAAAAATAAAATGTCAGGCTTTTTGATGGTGGAAAAGAGCTATGTAAACGGGGAGGGGATGTACTGGTATGATATTTCGGGATATCAGTCTCTTGCGGTAGTGTGCCAATTTAAAAAGCTGGATATTAATTTTATAGAAAAGTTCATTTTGACGCTTTGTGACCAGATTGAGACGATGGAGAGAAATCTCGTTGATATAAACTGTCTGCTGCTGGATGCAGACACAATCTTTATATCAAATATGGACGAGAGCATAAGATATGTTATCTATCCAGAGGGTTTTGAAAGCCTGTCCGTGTATGTGAGGGATGTGATGGAATATATGCTCACCAAGCTGGATCACAGCAATAAGGCAGAGGTTCAGACTGTATATGACATATATGAGAAAACGCTGGATTCTGATTACAGCATCATGGATATTAAGGACATGATACTTAAAAGAAGACAGGAGGCGGTAAAGGAACAGGTGAGCTATGAGACCATAGCGGATGTGCAGGTGCCGGAGGTCATTGAGGATAAACCAGAGCTGATAAACGACAAGGCTTCTGGTTCAGAAAATAAAATTTTAAAGAAGCTGTCAGACCTGATAGAGGAGTATCTGGGGATAAATCTCATAAAGCTTTTTAAACCCAGAGAAAGTAAGCTCAGAGAAAGTAAATCCAGAGAAAATAAGTCATATAAGGAAAAGGCATACAGTGATAAAAG
>CAVFAM010000210.1:0-398 GCA_963620375.1 Bacteroidaceae bacterium | reverse complement strand
TCGGATACAGAAAGGAAAAAGAAGCGTAGGACCAGAAACTCAAGGCATAAGTCAGAATTTGTGGTTGAACCTGAACGGGAGGTAGCAGACACTTACAGTCAGAGACTTAAAGAGCAGAAGTCAGAGCCTGTAAAGCAGATACACCCTACCGTGTGTCTGACGGATTACAGGGAGCACCCCCAGGGACTTTTGCTGTATGAGGGATATGAGGGGCTTGGCAATATAACGATAACAGGTCAGGAGACCAGAATAGGTTTGGCAGATGATATGGATGCTGTGATAGACAAAGCCACTATCAGCAGGATTCATGCCTGTATAGCTCAGGAGGATGGAGAATTTTATCTGTCAGATATGAATTCAAGTAATGGAACCTTTGTCAATGATAAACCTGTGGCATA
>CAVFAM010000209.1:0-4589 GCA_963620375.1 Bacteroidaceae bacterium | reverse complement strand
AGGATGTTAGATTTTCTTAATGTTCTGTACGTTTCCCAGCAACCCGGCAACAGGACGTTGCCGGGAGCGAGACTTGAGCCATGGATGGCGAATGTCGAACGGTTGCGTTAAATTATCAAAACATAAATCAGAACATTTAGAAAATCTTATATCCGAAACCCGTCTCAAATTCGACCCTTAGCCACCATAACATCCCGGACTAAAAAATCGAAGCAAAGAGAGGTAAAACATGATAAAAAAACGTTTACTGGGTCTAGTCCCAAACTCCAAACGCTACATAGCCGCAAACGTCATTTTCCAATGGCTTGGCATGTGCAGCAACATAGCAATCGTCTACACCATAGCCACCATGCTTGGCAGCCTGATAGCAGGCACCCCCATATCCTACGGCAGAAGCGCCATAATAATCATAGCGTCAGCCATAGTCAGGATAATCTGCGTAAAGCTTGCAAATACAGCCTCCTACAAGGCATCAAAAAGCGTCAAGAGAACCATCCGCGGCATGCTCTATGAGAAGCTCCTAAAGCTTGGCTCATCCTACACCGAGCATGTTCCGACAGCCGAGGTAGTCCAGCTTGCAGGAGAGGGAGTAGAGCAGCTTGAGACATATTTCGGACAGTATATGCCACAGTTTTTCTATGCCTTTTTGGCACCAATCACCTTGTTTTTTGTAGTGAGACCGATAAGCGTGAGGGTCGCAGTAGTATTACTGGTATGCGTACCCCTTATCCCTGTGGCTATTATGCTGGTGCAGAAGATAGCAAAGCGCCTCCTCAAAAACTACTGGGGACAGTACGCAAAGCTTGGAGACCACTTCCTTGAGAACCTGCAGGGACTCACAACCCTTAAGATTTATCAGGCAGATGAAGCCAGACACAAAGAGATGAATGAGGATGCAGAGCATTTCAGGAAAATAACCATGAAGGTTCTTACCATGCAGCTTAATTCCATAATAGTCATGGACGTGGTGGCGTATGGCGGAGCAGCCCTTGGAATAGTCCTTGCAATCCTTGGCTATATCTCAGGGGATATAGACTTTGTGGGAAGCTTTATGATTATACTTTTATCCGCTGACTTTTTTATTCCGATGAGACAGCTTGGCTCATTTTTCCATGTGGCAATGAACGGCATGACAGCCAGCGACAAGATATTTGCCATACTTGATTTGCCGGAGGACGAGGCACAGGGAGCAGTGCCTGCGACAAACGACATTCTCATAAGGGATGTGCATTTTGCTTACACAGAGGACAAGGAGATACTTGCCGGTGTCAGCATGGAGCTTAGAGAAGGCTCATTTACAGCTATAGTCGGAGAGTCAGGCTGTGGAAAATCAACAATAGCAGGCATTTTGACCAGCAGGAATAAGAACTACAGGGGCAGCATCCAGATAGGCAAAGCAGAGCTTAAGGACATAGCAGAAAGCGAGCTTATGAGGAGAATTACCCTGATAAACCATAACAGCTATATTTTCAAGGGCAGTCTCAGGGAAAATCTCATAATGGGAAGACTTGATGCCACAGAGGATGAGCTTTGGAAGGCGCTCAGGGATGTCAATCTGGAGGATTTTGTAAGGACAAATGGAGGACTGGATATAGAGCTTCTGGAGGCTGGAGCCAATCTGTCGGGCGGGCAGAGGCAGAGACTTGCCCTGGCAAGAGCCCTGCTCCACGATTCACCAATCTATATTTTTGACGAGGCAACCTCAAATATAGATGTTGAGAGTGAAAACGACATAATGAGCCTTATCCGGTCAATGACAAGGGACAAGACCTTTGGAAACAAGACAGTTGTCCTCATATCCCACAGGCTGGCAAATGTGGTAAATGCCGACAATATCTATGTGATAAAGGATGGAAGAATCAGTCAGGCAGGAAGCCACAATAAGCTGCTTGAGACAGATGGAGAGTATGCAAGGCTCTGGAATGAGCAGCAGGCTCTTGAGAATATGTTAAAGGAGGAAGCGTAATGAACAGAAGTGGTTTTGAAGTGATGAAGCGGCTACTTGAATTGGTAAAGCCTCTTGCAGGAACAATGGTTCTTGCAGTGACCATGGGAGTGCTGGGACATCTGTGTGCGATATTTATACCTGTGCTGGGCGGCTATGCCATAATGGGCGGCTCTGTCAAGGCAATCTGCATAATACTTCCTGTGATTGCGGTGCTTCGAGGTGTATTCCATCTGTTAGAGCAGAACAGGAATCACTATCTGGCATTTAAGCTTCTGGCAATAGTGAGAGACAAGGTATTTGGAGCACTCAGAAGATTGGCACCAGCCAGGCTTGAGGGCAGGGACAAGGGAGACTTAATTGCTGTCCTCACTGCGGACATAGAGCTGCTTGAAGTGTTTTATGCCCACACAATCAGCCCAATCTGCATAGCCTTTATAGTGTCAGTCATTATGACATGTATAATAGGAAGCTTTAGCCCGGTGCTTGGACTGATAGCCCTTGCAGCCTACTGTGTGGTGGGTATTCTGGTGCCACTTGCGGCAGCAAAATACAGCAGGAGCTTTGGAGAGGGCTTCAGAAAAGAATTCGGTCTGCTGGATGCCTTTGTGCTTGACAGCTTAAGGGGCATAAAGGAAAGCATACAGTACGGCACAGGAGAAAAGAGACTGTCCCAGATATATGAGCACTCAGATGCCCTTGGCGAGAAGGAGAAAAAGCTCAAGGGGGCTGGTGGAACCAGTGCAGCAGTCACAAGTGGAATAATCCTTGTATTTGATGTGATTATGGTTTTTGCAGCAGCCATGCTTTTAGATAAAGGAGCAATAGATGGAAGAGCAGCAGTTATTTCAGTCATTGCACTGATGAGCAGCTTTGGACCAGTTATCGCCCTTGCAAATCTGGGAACAGGCATACAAAATACCCTGGCGGCAGGAAACAGAGTCCTTGACATACTGGACGAGGAGCCTGTTGTAGCAGAGGTGACAGATGGGGCAGAGTGTGAATACAGAGGAATAAGCTGCCATAATATTGACTTCTCTTATAAGGAAGAAACTATTTTAAAGGACTTTAACCTGGAACTGCCAGAGACAGGAATAATCGGCATCTCAGGCAGAAGCGGAACAGGAAAATCCACCCTGCTTAAGCTTCTCATGAGATTTTGGGATGTAGACAGGGGAGAGGTGCTTATATCAGGGGAAAATATAAAGAATATAAAGACCAAAGCCTTAAGAGACATGGAAAGCTTTGTGACCCAGGATACGGTGCTTTTTCACGACAGTATAGAGAAAAACCTCCTGATTGCAAACCCGGATGCCACCCACGAGCAGGTTGTGGAAGCATGTAAAAAGGCATCGATTCATGACTTTATCATGTCCCTGCCGGAGGGCTACCAGACCAATATAGGAGAGCTGGGGGAGACCCTGTCAGGTGGAGAGAGGCAGAGACTTGGTGTGGCGAGAGCCTTTTTACACAATGCACCGCTGGTGCTTCTGGATGAGCCGACCAGCAATCTGGACAGCCTTAATGAGGCAGTTATATTGAAGTCGCTTAAGGAATACTGTCAGGATAAGCTGGTGGTGCTTGTCAGCCACAGGAAATCGACTATGTGCATAGCGGATGAAATTTACTCAGTTGAGAGCCAGTCGTAAGCTGGTAACGTTATATGTTATTTATATAGAGTAGCTTTATATACGCAAAGTTGACAAATAAATAATCAATCAACAGAAGGCAGATATTCGATAAATATGGCATGCGAATGAATAGATTATAGAAAATAAACAACAGAAACGGAGCGATTGATGGATAAAGACAAATCGAATAAGGCACAAAATACAAGCGATATAGTAAAAAAGCGTCAAAAGGAACAGCGGACAGTAGAGTTCATGATAGGCATATACTGCCACGGCAACCACAAGACAAGGGGCAGAGAGCTCTGCCCTGAGTGCCGTGAGCTTGCAGAATACGCCAGAGCCCGTGTGGAGCATTGTCCACATATGGAGACGAAAACCTTCTGCTCAAGCTGTAAGACCCACTGCTATAAGCCCGAAATGAGGGAGAAAATCCGCAAGGTCATGAAGTATGCAGGACCGAGAATGATAATATACAGTCCTAAAATGGTGATTATGCATTTGCTTGAAGGAAAGGGATAATATAGAGTTTATTCTGCTTGACTAAAATGCCACCAGTTAATTATAATGGGGAGAGCAAACATTGCATTATTATTAGGCTATAAAGGATGGTAAGTAATGTCGAAGTTTACGAAGAAAGCAATAATGCATGAGTTCATGAAGATTTTGGAAGAAAAATCTCTGGACAAAATTTCTGTAAAGGATATTTGTGAGCGGAGCGAAATAAACAGGAACACATTCTACTACTATTTTGATAATGTGTATGACGTATTGTATTCAATATTCGAGATAGAGAAAAAGCAGATGCTTGAGGATGTGGAGGAAAGCGATTCTTTTCTGGAAGAGTATAAGAAAACCGCTTCTATTGTAGTAAATAATAAAAAAGCTGTTATAAATATATATCAGTCCAAAAACGGAGATATTTTACTAAATTATTTTGATGCTGTCACAATGGATTTTGTAAAGAGGGCAGTAAAGAAGGCAGCAGAGGGCTACCAGATAAGCGAGGAAAACAT
>CAVFAM010000208.1:0-2604 GCA_963620375.1 Bacteroidaceae bacterium | reverse complement strand
TTCCTACTTAATCTCTTCTAAACAAATCCCTTGTATACACTTTATCTATCACATCATCAAGGCACGCATCATATCTATTTGCAATAATAGCATCACACATTCCCTTGAACTTGTCCAAATCATTCACGACCTTGCTTCCAAAGAATGTCGAACCATCTTCCAAAGTTGGCTCATATATTACCACTGTAGCACCTTTTGCCTTAACTCGTTTCATCACACCTTGTATAGAGCTTTGTCTGAAGTTATCAGAGTTAGACTTCATTGTAAGCCTATACACGCCAATAATACATTCTTTTTCTTCGTCAGCGCTATAGTCACCACGATTATAATAGCTATAATACCCAGCCTTTTTAAGCACACGATCTGCTATAAAGTCTTTTCTCGTACGATTAGACTCTACGATGGCACTCATCATATTCTGTGGTACATCCTGATAATTCGCAAGCAGCTGCTTAGTATCCTTTGGCAGACAATATCCACCATAACCAAAGGATGGATTATTATAATGCTCTCCTATTCTCGGATCCAGACATACCCCACTTATGATAGCCTTTGTATCCAGCCCTTTTAATTCTGCATATGTATCTAATTCATTAAAGTATGATACTCTAAGTGCCAGATAAGTATTTGAGAATAACTTAACAGCCTCTGCCTCAGTAAATCCCATTATAATAGTTTCTACATTTTGCTTAATTGCTCCCTGCTGGAGTAAGCCTGCAAAGGTGTTTGCAGCTTCTACCAGTCTCTCATCCTCTAAATCTGTTCCAACAATTATTCTTGAAGGATAGAGATTATCGTACAATGCTCTGCTTTCTCGTAAAAATTCCGGACTGAAAATAATATTTTTACAGTTCTTCTTTTTCCTAATCATCTTTGTAAATCCAACTGGAATAGTTGATTTAATTACCATTATGGCATTTGGATTATATTCCATCACCAGATCAATAACTGTCTCCACTGACGAGGTATCGAAATAATTTTTTTCAGAATCATAATTTGTAGGAGTAGATATAATTACATAATCTGCATCCTCATAGGCTTTTTTTGCATCCGTTGTAGCAGTCAAATCAAGCTGATGCTCATCACTTGCCAGATATTCCTCTATCTCAGGATCTACTATTGGTGATTTGCCCTGATTTATCAATGCTACTTTTTCCTCAATTATATCTACAGCATAAACTGTATTATGCTGTGATAATAAAACAGCATTTGAAAGACCTACATATCCCGTTCCTGCAATTGCAATTTTCATATTTCTTTACCTCTCAATCTTTTGTTCCTCTTCTCCTTATCTATGACAGTGGTGCTTCATCATTAGTCTCGTTATCATCACCATCCAGACAGGCATCTGACGAATAATACATCTTTCTAACCTTGTACTGCACATCCTGCATTATCTTTCTATTCGCAGAAATCACATCTGCAAGCATCCCCATCACAAAGGTCTGTACTCCTATTATTATAAGCATAGCACATAATATCAGAGATTGCACATTTCCTCCACCTGTACCATTAATTAGTTTAACAATATATCTGATTCCAAGTATTATACCTCCAATAATTGGAATAGCCGAAAGTGTAGTGAATGCAGCCAACGGCTTGTACATCATATACGCTCTGAGTATTGTAAGCATAGACTTTTTTATGTAACCGAACATACTGCTAAAAAGCCTTGATGGTCTGAGTTCAGCATTTGTACGAATAGGCACAGATGTCATTGCTATCTTGCCTCTTCCCGCCTGAACAATAGTTTCAAGTGTATATGTATATTCATTTACCACATTCATTTTGAGTGCTGCTTCTCTGCTATACGCTCTGAATCCAGATGGGGCATCTGGTATATCTGAATTAGATGCTTTACGCACCACCCAGCTTCCAAAATGCTGTAGCTTCTTCTTAAGCGGTGAGAAATGCTCCGTCTGATCGATCGGTCTCTCTCCTATTACAATATCTGCCTTTCCATCTATAATTGGTCTGACAAGCTTTTCTATATCTTCACCACAATACTGGTTATCAGCATCTGTATTTACAATAATATCTGCCCCCTGCTTTAAGCACTCATTAAGTCCTGCCATAAAGCCTTTTGCAAGTCCTTTATTTCGTTTAAAGCTTACTATATAATGAACTCCCCAGTTTCTTGCCACCTCAACTGTATTGTCTTTGCTTCCATCATTGATAATAAGATATTCAATCTCGTCTATCCCATCAATGTGTTTTGGCAAATCATTCAGTGCTATCTCCAAAGTTTCCGCTTCATTATAACATGGTATTTGAATTATTAGTTTCATTTTATCTCCTCGTATTATCAGTTTATTTTTCTATATGATATTTTATTTATGGCTATATCGCTTTTTCCACTTGAGCCAAAGCGTATCTCTACATTATGTGCCTCGCAATCCAACGATATATTCTTTTTTATCACATAATTATCAACATCAGATTTATCTGGCAACATTATCTGTTCACTATACATAATTGTAGTTCCCAATTCAGTACACATATCTATCCAGCCTACATTTTCACTATCATTATTTTTTGATGAAATAATATATGTCACTTCATATTCTCCAGGTTCTAATGTCAAATATTGACAGGCTGCTATAT
>CAVFAM010000207.1:1436-2411 GCA_963620375.1 Bacteroidaceae bacterium | reverse complement strand
GACATGGGCTGATTATATGGTACAATCAAGTTAGTTGATACTAACGCAGAAAGGTGCGATTTGTTATGAAAGAAAAAATAAGTGTAACCGGTGTACCAGAAACCATGATTCAGACCCTATATGCAAGAGCCAGCGAGTCCAGCAAGGCAAATGCCAAAATCAAAGATGACATAGCCACAGAAATAGTCTCGAAGCTGGACTATGATTTTTCCAATGCCAAAAAGGATAAGGCGATGAGCAGTGGTGTAATAGCCAGAACGATTGTGCTTGATGAGATGGTAGACCAGTATCTCTCCACTCATCCAGACACGATTGTCGTAAATATTGCCTGTGGCTTAGACACCAGATGCTACCGCATGAAGGGGAAGTATCTGCGCTGGTACAATATTGATTTGCCTGAAACCATGCAGATTAGGGAAAAATTTCTGACAGAAAAGGGACCTATTTATCAGATTGCAAAATCAGCTATGGATGCCTCCTACACAGAAAATATCCAATACGGGAAAGAAAATGTCCTTGTCATAATCGAGGGGCTGTCCATGTATCTGAGTGAAGCTGATGTCAGACAGATGTTTGCCATTATCAGTCAGACCTTTGAAGCTGCAACCGTTTATATTGAAGTCATGTCACCATTTGTGGTACAGCATATGAAGGAAAAGTCAATTGAGGGCAGCAATGCCAAATTCAGCTGGGGGATTAAAAATGGCAGGAAGCTTCAAGAGCTGGTTCCTGATTTTACTTTTAAAAGAGAGGTCAGTCTGGTAGAGGGCATGAAGAAGCTCATGCCGGTGTATCATGTGATTGGTGGGATTCCTGCGGTTAGGAATATATCAAATAAAATTGTGGTTATGGAGAGGAATTAACAGCCAAAACATAAGAATAAATTTTTCTTGAAAAGTGGCTCATAAAAGTGTACAAATAAAATCAAAAAGAGGAGACCCAAACCATTGCATATTGAAACCTACACCCCCAAAT
>CAVFAM010000207.1:0-1426 GCA_963620375.1 Bacteroidaceae bacterium | reverse complement strand
CAAAATAAATTTATCCCTCGAAGAGCAGCCAGACTTACTTGACATCAGCCGATCCTACCAGCAAAAAGGCGGAGAATTCTGGATTGCATTATCAGATGGAAAAGTAATCGGCACCATCGGACTTATGCTAAAAGAGAATAATTGCGCCATAATGAAGAAATTTTTTGTAAAAAAAGATTTCCGCTCACAGAAAGTCGGACTTGCTTTATATCAAAAGCTTATAAGCTTTGCCACAAATGCAGGCATAGAGCATATTATATTAGACACACCTTCTGTCGCACACGCTTCGCATAAGTTTTATGAAAGAGCCGGATTTAAAAAGATTGAAAAAGCCGACCTGCCAACCCCATATACATATCCAGACAGGGACAGCCTCCTGTATATGCTGGACTGTATAAATGACGTGAAGATATATGATGTTGAAGCAAGAAGTCCAGAATCGTTAGAAAAGCTATTAACCATCTGGGAGGCTTCTGTCCGCGCAACCCACCTCTTCCTGTCGGATTCAGAGGTTCTTAAGATAAAGGCGTATGTCCCACAGGCACTAGCAGGCGTGGAGCACCTTATTATCGCTGAAGGTGAAGCAGGTGAGCCTGTTGCTTTCATGGGCGCAGAAAACAATCGTCTGGAGATGCTTTTTCTTTCGCCATCCCAGAGAGGTAAGGGTATCGGCAAACAGCTAATACAGTACGGCACCAAAAATTATGGAATAAATGAAGTGACAGTGAACGAGCAGAATCCACAGGCGGTTGGATTTTATGAGCACTTGGGCTTTAAGACATACAAGAGAACCGACCTTGATGAGGAAGGAAATCCCTACCCGCTCTTATATATGAAGCAATAATATGGTCACAAAAAGCTCTGATAAAATATAATCTGGAGGACTGCCATGTATTTTGAATATGGAGAAACAGAAATTACATATCTTAAATCCAAAGACGCAAAGCTTGCAGAAGTAATTGACAAGCTTGGCTTTGTAGAAAGGGAAATCGATACCGATTTGTTTTCAGCAGTAGTACATCATATTATCGGACAGCAGATTTCCACAAAGGCGCAGGCTACTATCTGGCAGAGGATGCAGGACGCCCTGGGGCATGTAAATGCTGAGACTATTCTATCTGCAGGTGTTTCAAATTTGCAGGCTCTGGGTATAAGCTTTCGCAAAGCAGAATACATCACTGATTTTGCGAGAAAAGTGCATACAGGTGAATTTGACATAGAAGCGGTGAGCCAGATGTCAGATGCAGATGCGATTTCAGCCTTGAGCAGCCTCAAGGGCATAGGAGTATGGACGGCAGAGATGATTTTGCTCTTTTGCATGCAACGACCGGATATTTTCAGCTATGATGACCTCGCAATCCAGAGAGGACTGCGCATGGTCTACCATCACCGCAGGATTGACCGCAAGCTCTTTGAGAAATACCGC
>CAVFAM010000206.1:0-2420 GCA_963620375.1 Bacteroidaceae bacterium | reverse complement strand
ATCTGGTCATAATGCACCTGCTCTGGATTGTATGCAGCCTGCCCATATTTACTATAGGGGCATCCACCACCGCACTTTATTATGCTTTTATGAAAAGGACAAGACGTGACGAGGGTTACATATGGAAAAACTTCTTCCATTCCTTTAAGGCAAACTTCAAGCAGGCAACCGCCATATGGCTTATACTCCTTGCCGTCGGGGCAGTACTTATTACAGACATAAGAATAGGCATGGCAGCAACCACCAGTCTTGGACCAGTCATGATTTTTGCTTCATCCCTTTTACTAGTGCCATACTGCCTGATACTTTTATATATCTTTCCTGTGCAGGCAAAATTTGAGAACAGGGTATTAGTCAATATCAAAAATGCCCTCCTGATGTCTATAGCAAATTTTGGATACACGCTGCTCATGCTTGTTATACTTGCTACATTGGGATTATGTTTAGTAAAATCTAAAATGCTCATAGGACTTTTCCTGGTGTGCGGCGTCGGACTTGTGACATGGATACTTTCAAATTTCTTTGTCATTATTTTTAGAAAATATCTGCCCGATGAATATGAGGACGATATGGACGCAACCGGTCAGGACATAAATAAGCAGAGGCTATAGCCTCTGCTTATTTAAATACACACTGTATCCATTTTTACTATCCTTCTTGACAGAATAGAGTACCTGGTCTGCAAGCTTAAGCACCGAATACACAGATTCTGCACTGCTTATATCCTGCACAAGCACATATCCCTGGGATACTGTCAGATATGGGCTTACGGTCGTCACTGCATTTGGTATCTGCAATGCCTTTACATTTTCCTTTACCCTCTTGCCCACAGCATCTATTGTCTCATAATCCTTATCCTTAAACATGATTACAAACTCATCACCACCATACCTGTATACCAGGGCATCATCTCCTGCTGCATCCAGAAAGGCTCTTGCCACCTTTTTCAGGCACTCATCACCCTTGATATGGCCATAGGTATCATTCTGCTCCTTAAAGAAATCTATGTCTATAATTCCCATGCCTATGCCGGTATCAGGATTCTCTCTCATATATTCCTCAAAGTCCTTTTCCAGCTTCTGCCTGTTATAAATTCCTGTCAGATTATCCTTGTTGCTGGCACGTTCTGCTGCGCTTCTCTCCTTTTCCTTCTCATAAAGCTCAATCAGCATATCCAGCTTCTCAGAACGCTCTTCCTTTTCGTCCATCTGTTTCTGCATGTAAAACTCAGTATGCTTCACACACATATCCCTGTACTTGTCCACCTGCTCTGTGGTCTTGTAGTAGTCCATCCACATTTCCACGCAGTTCATAACATAATAATAACCAGTCTGTCCCTTGCTGTTCTCCTCGAAGTTTTTAAGGATGCCTCCCCATCTGTCGTATTCTCCCATACGCTTTAACAAGTCACATATGTCCTTGGTCTCAGGTATGTAATCTGTTGCAGAAGTCTTTTCCATTACCTCTCCGCACAGCTGATCCAGATTGTCATAGACAAACGCTTTGTCGCCTATAGCCCATTTATATCTGCACTCTGTTATCAGGATGTCAAAAGCACTCTCTTCACTCCTGTCCAGCTCAAGATACCATTTGGCGGCATCTATATAGAGCTTGGCACTGTCATACTTCTCAGTCTCTGTATATGATATTCCCAGATTGAGGCAGGTACACAGCATCCACGCATTGTATCTGTCATATCGGTCTGCATTAATGTGCTTAAAAGCATCTATAGCTCTCAGGAAATAATTTATGGCATTCTCATGTCTGCCCTGATTCTGGTACTCGCTGCCCAGATTGTTGTACAGACGTCCTGACACATGGAAAAGTCCCTGTTCCTCAGCCACCTCAAGTCCCCTGAGATAGTGCTTTACAGCTCTCACGCTGTCGCCCTGGGCACCACAGATAACACCTATCAGATTGTAAACTTCAGCAATCTCATCCCTGTTTTCACATTCACGATAGAGTCTTAACGCCTCATGCAGTAGAGTAATCGCTTCATCAAAGCAATTCTCACTGAATGCCTGTCTTCCCTTTTGTTTATACTCTGCCGCAGCCTCGAGACTGCCATGTATTGTCGTAGACATAATAATCCCACCATTCACGAATATATCGTTTTCATAATACATTGATATTGCGAGTTTGTCTAGCATACTGTATAAAACTTTTTGTATATTTTTGCAAAATAAAAGAAAAACAGAGCATATTCCTTTTGAAATGAAACATGCTCTGTCCTCTGATATTCTTAAATACGTTTATCTAACACCTTTTATGCCTTAACTGAAAGTACCTCTGCAAGCCTGCCCTCTGCTTCAATTGCTGCCTTATATGTCTCAATATAGGCATCAAAGCCTGCTACATCCTCTGGATTTGGCTCAAGAGTTGTACCCTCTGCTCCCTTAAATACTTTATTCTTAAGGAAG